>RECE01000132.1 GCA_007694165.1 Bacteroidota bacterium | reverse complement strand
CGCCGCGCGAGGGGCGTTGGGACTCAGGATGACAGGGCCATGGGGGGGTGGAAGGGGGAAAAAGAAAAGGGCGGCGGAGCCGCCCTTTTCTTTTTCCCCCTCTATTTTATTAGAGGCACCTGTCACCCTGAGCGAATCCAATGAATTTAACGACTGTTACCATCAGCACTATACAGCATTAAAAGCACTACCGGTTGCATAAATAATGAGCGAAGGGTCCCGTTAGACTTTCACCTTAGGTGGTGTAAAGTGACTGTTGCCATCGTGAGAAATCTAAACTGAACTGAGCCATTGCAATAACTGTTGACACATACACATGGGAGATATTTTCTTTTTTCCTACTTCAGTGTTGGTTATTAAATAGCTGTAAATTGGTATAGAAAGTTTTGATACTAAAAATATTCCACATAACCAAGAAAAAAGAAAAAAATATTTGTTTTGAGAAAATATTATCAGGAGCATTGTTTTTGTCTAAAATTGCATCAGCAATCTAATCATTTTAATTACTAAAAAACCAGATACAATGAATGCACAGTTGAAAAAATTTATGGATTATGTAATCGCCAAGAATCCTTCAGAAGCAGAGTTTCACCAGGCGGTGGAAGAAGTAGCGGAAAGTATACTTCCGTTTCTTGATGAGAACCCCAAGTACAAGGCCGCTAAGGTTTTTGAAAGGATGATTGAGCCTGAGCGGGTAATTATGTTTCGCATACCCTGGATTGATGACAAAGGGGAGGTACAGGTAAACCGCGGTTACCGCATTGAGATGAACAGTGCCATCGGGCCTTACAAAGGGGGTATGCGTTTTCACCCTACAGTGAACCTGGGTATTTTAAAATTCCTTGCTTTTGAGCAGGTTTTCAAAAACAGCCTCACCTCACTGCCCATGGGCGGAGGAAAAGGAGGAAGTGATTTTGATCCCAAAGGGAAATCAGACAATGAGGTTATGCGCTTTTGCCAGAGTCTGATGACCGAATTATCGCGGCATATTGGTCCTGATACGGATGTTCCTGCCGGGGATATTGGAGTTGGCGGTCGGGAAATCGGTTTTATGTTCGGACAATACAAGCGTATCCGCAATGAATTTACGGGTGTACTCACCGGCAAGGGGCTGGAGTATGGCGGCAGTTTGATACGGCCCGAAGCTACCGGTTACGGATGTGTGTACTTTGCACAGGAAATGCTTGCCACCATAAATGAGGACTTCAAAGGAAAAACAGTGTCAATAAGTGGTTCGGGAAATGTGGCCCAATTTGCTACAGAAAAAGTGATTGAACTGGGTGGAAAAGTGGTTACACTCTCCGACTCTACCGGTTATATATATGATAAGGACGGTATTGACACTGAAAAACTTGCCTGGGTAATGGAGCTGAAAAATCTGAAAAGGGGAAGAATCCGTGAATATGCAGACCATTTTGGCTGCAAATATGTAGAAGGAACAAGCCGCCCCTGGGCAGAGAAGTGCGATATTGCGCTGCCTTGCGCTACGGAGAACGAAGTCAATGGCCAGGAAGCCCAAACGCTGATCGATAATGGATGTATTTGTATAAGTGAAGGGGCCAACATGCCCTCTACACCAGAAGCTGTAGAGATTTACCTCAAACATAAAATTCTCTACGGCCCCGGCAAGGCGGCCAATGCAGGAGGTGTTGCTACTTCAGGTCTGGAGATGAGCCAGAATTCACTAAGGCTGTCATGGACCAGAGAAGAAGTTGATCAGAGATTACACAACATCATGATCAATATCCATAAATCTTGCGTAAAATACGGACAAGAAGATGATTTTGTGAATTATGTAAAAGGATCAAACATCGGTGGTTTTGTAAAAGTTGCCGATGCAATGATGGCACAGGGTTACGTATAGTAATTTTGTTTTAATAAGGGTGAAGGGTATGCAGGCTTTCGGGCCTGCTACCCTTTATTTTTGGCATTGGCTTTTACTTCACCCGACCATGGTATTTTTTGAGGTAGAATTTGCAGAAAGAATGGAAGAGGTTGATGTCGTCTTTGGTCATGATCATTAATCGCTCCATGATGCGTGTAAAGATGATATTGTCGGACTGTATCTCTACATCAGCAAGGATTTGTCTTGCTTTATCCCTGATTACCGGCAACTCGGATTCCACGGGGTGGAGCTCTGTTTTTGGTTCCCGGGTGAGGGTGAGTTTACTGAGATGAGAAGCGAAAACCATCACGGACTGTGCCAGGTTGAGAGAGGGATATTTACTGTACATGGTAATGGTAGACAATACATGACACAAAGCCAGTTGTTCGTTGCTTAATCCCGATTCCTCGCCGCCAAATACAATGGCAACATGATTGATTGTATTGCCCTTTGCAGTGATAATATCTACCAAATCTTCCACGGGATGATAGTTTTCTGCCACATTGCGGTTTTTGGCGGTAGATCCGATGACAAGATCAAAATTGCTGATGGCTTCCGCGAGGGTGTCGAAAACAATTGCACTTTCAAGGATATCATGAGATGCGTGCGCGGTAGCCATGGCTCTCTTTCCCAAGTGGTTGGCCTTAGGAGCAATGAGCAACAGATTGAAAATTCCCATGGTTTTCAGTGCACGCGCAGCAGCACCAATATTTTCTTCGCGTGCCGGATTTACCAGCACAAAAGTTAGTTCAGGCAAGTTGAAAAAGGTATTAGGTTATGTATTATCCGGATTTGCTCAATGGCAAACGGGCGGGCAAACTTATGCAAACTCTTTGACGTGACAAATTGTATTCAGGAATAACGCTGCATCATAACCTTAAGGTATCTGTCTCTGATGGCCATAAGCTGATCCATAGTGAGGTTCTCCCTGTAAATACGCACCAGCTCTGTTATTTTTCCGTTTTCCATAAAAGCAGCCCTTGCAGCATCAAAAAACTGCAGGGTAGTGTCGTATTTTACTTCTACGGTAAGGGTTTTGAAATCACTCCAGCTTACATAGCGTGGGATGCTGAAGTAAGCCCTGTGAGGACGATCGTTTTCCTTGTAAACACCTTCAACTTCATGCACGGGTGTAAAGTGCAGAAATTTGTTCAGCTGAATCACTCCCATCTGATTGGTAATTTTTCGCGAACTCTTTTTCAGCTTGATACCCATATCATTAAACATTTCCTCGATGGAGTGTATCTGATTGTAGCGCTTAAGATTGTGCATCCTGATTACATGGTAATTGTCGGTTGCAATGGAAATGTTTCCCGGTGTGGCATCCAGGGTAGGGTAACACTTTGAACGAATGGTTCCCAACGTCCTGAAAATGGTTTCGTAAGGATAGAACTGATCAAGCACCCAGTATAAATGTTCAGGTTTTTCTTCTTTGGGTTGGTCTGCATAATAACCGAAGAAAGGAGCAACCGCTTCAAGAATCATAATGTTCAGATCCAGGTTTTCATCCGAAAGGCTTGAGAGGGGTTCTTCCTTGGTTATCCAGCCATATCTTTCAATTATACTAACAGCATTCGTTGTTTCCATATTCAGAGGTTTATTAAATATCAGATACGTTAAAGGTAAGCCAATTTTACTGAAAAAACAAGATGAGACCGCATCAATAACCGGAGAAATAGCAAACCTTATTTGCCATTCGCCAAGCTTGGTAGAAATGAAACCATAAACAGTTAATTGAACCTTATTACCTTATTGCACAAAGATTGATCTGCGGTTGTGCAATAAGGTAATAAGGTTAAAGATTGTTCTTCCATGCAAATTTCTACTTAAATGAATTTAGAAAAAAAGGTTTCCACCTGATAAAAAAAGTATCGTATTTTTCTAAATGTGTCAAAGTGAAATTCAGCAAGATATTTTATTGCTTTTGAATCATTAGTGTCCGGTAAAATTTTAAAATTCAAAATTGATGAAGATAGACCTCTCACTACGTTCGAGGTGACAGATAGTGAGGTTGAATCCCTTGTCATTTCGATCCCGCTTTTTTGCGGGAAGACCACGAAGTAGCAGCGAAGCTAAATCTCGAAAGTTTTACCGGACACTATTGCTTTTGAATATGAACATCCATTTGCGGGAATGGAATGTTGATTCCTTCCTTAGCAAAAGCTTTGTAAACCTTTTCGTTCATATCAAAAAACACCCCCCAGAAATCGGCTGATTTTGCCCAGGCTCTAACGGTAATATTCACGCTGCTGTCGCCCAGTTCTCCCAGAGCAATAAAAGGCTCAGGATCTTTGAGTACACGTTCATCTTCCTGCAATAATTTCAGCAAAACACCCTTTGCCTTGTCATAACTATCGCCATAGGCAATGCCAAAAGACCAGTCGGCCCTGCGTATGGGCTTTACGGAAAAGTTGGTAAGCGAATTGGTGGCCAGCGCACTGTTGGGAATAATGATTACCACATTTTGCGGTGTTTTGAGCATCGTCACAAAAATCTGAATCTCCTCAACGGTACCCGAATACCCTTGCGCCGTGATAAAGTCTCCAACTTTGTAGGGCTTAAACATAAGAATGATAACACCTCCGGCAAAATTCTGCAACGTACCGGACAAAGCCAGACCCACAGCAAGACCGGCAGCACCCAGAATGGCAATAAAAGAGGTTACTGCAACGCCTACCATACTCATAACGCTGATTATCAGCAGCACTTTCAGTAAAATGGCTATCATGCTCGACAGGAAACTTCGCAGCGATGCATCCATTTCCCTTTTGTCAAAAGAATCTTTAATAAACCGGGTGAATCTTCCAATGATCCACAAACCTATTATAAGAACAATAATTGCCCCTATTACTCTGGGCCCGTAAGTGATAAGGAACTCCATTGCATTCTCCTGATAATTTTCCATAATTTTAAATGGGTTTGTTAATACTTCCTTTCAATTAAAAACATTTTAAAATTAACAATAAAATTTATAACACAAGTAGTGTAAAACAAAAAAGACTGCCTTGCGACAGTCTTTTTTGCACTTTAATCCAGGTTTCAGAAGGATTCAGCCTATTCATCAGCTACGACACTGATGCGGCTTACCTGCCATCCTGCTGCTCCTGATGATGTGCTTGTGTATTTAAGAGCAATATGTATGGTTTGACCATCAAATTGTGATATATCAATATCTCCACTTTCAACGTAGACCCAGTTGTTTCCGGGTGGGCGGTTGAAGCCTGTAAAGTGAACCCAGTTGCCGGAGGTAGTGGGGTCAGAACCGTCAAAATCATTGGCTATCATTACCTTCAAATCATTGTAGCTGGTTATGAAGTTGATGGCCTCTCTTATATTTAATGTAGCGTTGGTTTCGCCACTCAGGTCAATGGCAGGTGATACCAGCCAGTCTTCATTGGCATGTGAAGTGCCCCCTGCAAAACCATTCATAAAGGCAGAACCACCGTCAAAAGTTACATGATGCCACTCCTGGGCTCCGGTAATATTATATGCCGTAAAGGTTCCCAGGTTTGCGGAGAATGTCTCTTCAAAAACTGTTTGTACCGGGTCGGGATCCGGGTCGGGGTCAGGCATGCCTTCCATCCAGTATTGGTAGGTGTCGCGCAGACCTGGCACTCCGAAATAGGCTGCCAGATTTCCTCTGAGTTTTACCATTTCGCCCAGATTTCCGGGATTATCTGCCAGGTTAATGGCATCTCTTACATCTCCCACAGGTAATTGGACAATCAGCAGGTTGGAGGTACTGGTCTCATCCGGATCATCGGCCAGCATAATATTGGTTCTGGTGCGGAACGGACCCTCAAAGTTATTTTCAAAGGGGTCAACATCCGTTTCTATTACGCCCACCATATATCCGTGCACCCATACGCCTGAGCCTGTATTGTTTGCATAAGCAGCGGCTACATTGAATGGTGAATCAAAAGTACCGTTACCTTCGGGCCCTCCGGCGATGTCGCAACGGGTTCCACTCATGTCCAGATCTTCGTAAGCGTTGATTACCAATTGGTAGTCGTTCACGAATTTGGTTAGGATGGCCTTGATGGTGCCATTCCCTTCAGGTACGTTAATAGATGCAAAATCTGAAAAACTGCTGGTTCTTACAATGATGGTATTCCCATCACAGTCGGTAATGAACCGGTTGGTATTCTGGTTGGGATTGGCAAACGGCATTCCGAGGTTAGACTCAATGAATTGAACATTATCAAGTTGAACCATGGTGTAAATATGCTCATCCAGATTACCTCCTAAAGTAATAGAAGCAGGCTGTGGTATTTCTCCTCCGGGGATACGAAAGACATGCTCGGGCAATTTGCTGGATTCAATGCCTCCCAGTCGTAAACCTCCTGAGTCATATACCGTACCTCCTAATTGCACAATTCCGCCAAAGGAGCCCAGAATCAGATCCTGTACCCTGATATATAGTTTTTGCCCCAGCGGAAAACGCTCGTAGAGATTGTTGTCGTGAATTTTAAGTTCAATGCCGCCACTGTCATCACTGATAATGATCTGGCGGTAAAAGTTTCCGCTGCGGTCATTGGCTGCTACCACGGCGCCGAGGATAAGATCCTCTTCAATGACTACAAAATCCTGGGTTCCATCATACAGCTGAATGAGTTCAGCAATAGTAGTATTGGGAACAAGATTTGGGTCGAGTGAGTCAATAGGGGGAATATCCAGGTCTCTTTCGCATCCGGTAACAAAGGAAACCAAAAATGCAACCAGAAAGATATAAAGCAGGTTATTGATTTTTTTGTACATGGTAATAAATTTTAAGTCAATTATTGCTGGATATCATCCAGGTTACGAATAATAATATTGGGTGTATTGAAAATACTTACAATTCCCGTAAGGGTAATGGTTCCCTGGGGCACATTCTCATTGGCAAATGTGGCATCGTTGCGTGTGAAGAGTGAAATGCTGGCCGTGCCATCACTCAGGGTTCGGTCGCCGGCAAATGTAGTACCTCCTGATATGGTAGCATTGGGAATCCGCACGAGCTTTGATTCAAACGTATCCATATTGTCAAGGATATTCTGGATGGTAGTCTCTTCAGGTTCAATGATAATGTTGGTTTCTGAAAGGCTTGCATTTCCAATGGGGATATTGTTGATCTGTAACAACCCATTAAATTCAGAAAGTTCAAGGGTTCCTGCAAAAATGGTAATGCGATCCCAGAGATTAAAAGTGTGATTGGCAGAAAAGCGGAGGGCAACAGCACCGGTGGCATCTTCCAGGTATGCATTGCGCCCGGTAATATTTCCATTCTCACGGTCGGAGGTTATCACCCCGACGATAGACATTCCTGCAGGTATAGAAGTTACCCCCTCATTGAACAGTTGTCTTACCTCAGCCAGGGTAATAACATCTTCGTTGTCTTGTTCAGAGCATCTGGGTCCTTCCATATTTACCTCCGAAAGGTCGCGGATGAATAGCTGCCTGTCGTTGTTGTACTGCGCCAGCACTGCCACCAGACTTCCATTGCCTCCCGGTACCAGCGAATCAGCAAAGCTGGCATAACCGCTGGTTCTTACAATGATTTCACTACCACTACAGTCACGAAGGGTAGTATTTAGTGCCATCAGGTTTTCGCTGTCGGCAAAAGGTGTACCCAGGTTGTTGGGATGGAATTCCACATTGTTCAGCCTGACGAGTCTTCCCTGCATGGAGGCATCTGTTAGCAGGGTTATAATGTCTGTATCAAGAGGTTCAAGATGAACATTTGTCTTTAACTTAACCACATTGTTGCCCGCATGTACCGAGTCAATCTGCAGCATTTGATTAAAAGCATCCAGGCGGGTACCCTTCAGGTTAACCCTCACCGAATCGCCCTGGTAAAGTCCACCGGGAGACATCAGGCGCAGATTAATGGCGGCTGTTCCATCCTGGATGAAAGCATTCCTGTAGATGTTGCCCGATGAGCCATCCATGGTAATTACACCATGAATAGAGATGTCTTCGGTAAACCTTATGGCCTGATCGTTATTGTCGAAAAACATTTGACGAACCTGGGCAATGGTTTTTGCTTCTCCAACCGGTATATCCAGAGGGTCGGGAATGTCGAAGTCATAATTTACGCAGGCATTCATGATGAGCACCGTGGCCACCAATGTGCCTGCTATCATGGATATTTTTTGAAATAATTTGTTCATTATATATGGGTTTTCTTATTTACGATTTCATTTTTTGCATACCTGAAACATTCTTGTTTAAGCTTTCTCATGCGAGAAAATCATGATTTCGGATTGTTTCTTCGATTGGCTTCATTTTTCAATTTGATTGAGCTGAAACCTCTTTTACATCCTGAAAGCAAGGTTGATAAAGAATGTCCTTCCGTAGAGGTAGAAATACTTGGGAGGGAAGCGGTCGATGCTGGAGGCATCATACCTTAGCTGTTCAAATCCTCCCATGGAGAAATCCTGTTTGTCAAGTACATTGTTAACACTTACGTTAAGGTTGATGAAGTACTGACGATCAATGCGCCAGGATTTGCCGGCAAATACATCCAGTGTAATGGCTGAATTGAGTTTTTCCTGTTCAATCACACCCTGCCAGCCCGGGTCGGTATCCAGAAATCCTTCAAGGGCTTGTGCGGTGCGTCTGTCAGGGTTGATGTCAATATAGATATCGTCGTAATAGTTTACGTTGGTGCCCATAAACCAAAATCTGGGTGAGTTGTATCTCAAACCCGCAGAGGCTGCAGTATGGGTCATTCCTCCCACTTTGTAGTTTTTCCAGTAAACGGTTCTTTCATCGGCAAGGATTTCACGGTCATTATCGCGGGTTATGGTTACCGTTGGCCTGTTGGAGTAAATGTAATCTCCGGTTCCCGCCATAAGGCTCATATCGAGGGTAGAAGAAAGCTTGATGTCAGCGCCGAATTCCACACCCATATGTGTCTGATCAACACCGTGCATGCTGTAATTTACAAAAGTACGGTATTCTTCGTGGTAGAAACTTCTGCTCCAGGTTTGGTCCTGGAACTGGGTTAAAAACAAAGTAAGTCTTGTTTTTACCAATGGACTGCGAACGATATAGCTCAGGTCGCCTGAATAAATGGATTCGCTGTTAAGAACAGGAATTAAATCATCTCTTACCCTGGAGGAAATGTAAGCATCACGGAAATAGGGTGCCCTGGTCATGTAGGCTGCATTGGCAGTAAAGTAATGCCTCCCGGTAAGTTTAAAGGTTGTTCCACCCTTAAGACCAAAGTTGGTGAAATTCTGTTTTTCGCTGTCTCCCAATGAGTTGTCAGGGAAACGACCATTTTTCATATGGCCGGTGCGCCAGAAGGTTGTTTGTGATACGTTTCCTGCAACAAAAAAGTCCCAGCGGGGCAAAACCCACTCGCTTTGGGCAAAAAGTTCATAGGAATTGATATTACCTGTAAAGTCGTATCCGAATCGGTCACCTTCAGTAACCAAACGGTTGGGGGTTGCCAGGTCATTTTGAGAAAAATCAGGATCCGAAGACTCTCTCAGGGCAAACTGGTCAATATCCACCCACCAGTCGGCTCCCAGCAAATCACCAACCAGTTTGTACTGATGGGTTTTGGCAAGAGAAATATTTAAACCTCCACTAAGAGTTGTTTGGGGATTAATTTGTGCATTTGCGAAAGAGTTAAATACGAACTGGTTGCGGTCATTACGCCTGTCTTCCACCATAAACATGGCACGGTTGCCTGTTACATTATTGCCATCAATTCCGTCAACATGGGGCTGCGTGAACAGATTTTTCATGTTGTACTGATACATAAGATCCCAGTTTAGCTGCCTGAATGTTTCATCATTTTGCCATAGATTGGTGTATTTTTCAAAATTGCCCGGGTCATTTTGATAAAAACTTGGCAGGTAGCGGTAGTAATCCGGTCGGGGATCATGACCTTCAAGGGGAGTATCGAAAGGTTTGGTTGCATTGTACCAGTTCAGGGCAGTGGAACTACCCTTTCCGAAAGTATATCCTGCTGAGGTTTGAATATGGATGTTGGATGTAACATCAAAATAATGGTTGAGCATCAACCATGGAGTATGATAATTGTTGATTCTTGAGTTTCTTACTTCTCCATTTTGAAAACCCCAGTTGGGGTTGTAATAGTTGTTGCCGGAAAGGTCGTAAGCTTCCTGGGTAGCTACACCGGGTCTGCCTGTTTTTGAAGGGGCACCAAAGGCTATTAAGCCAAGGCTATGCCTGTCGTTGAGCCTTCTTTCGGCAGAGAAAAAATATCCGTAAGCGTCGTAAAATGTCCCTTCTACATACCCTTCTTCTGCTACTCTTCTGGAGCCGCTAAGTGTGAAGGCCCATCCATTGTCCTGCATCCCTGTGCTGTGGGTAAACATGGCACGGTGGGTATAGGATCTGTTGGAGTTGGAGTAGGTTAAGCGGGTGTTGGGGCTGTACATAGAGGCACGGGTGGTAATATTGGTGGCTCCCCCAATACCTCCGAAATTTTCTCTGGCAATCCCAATGCCACTGTGTGATACCGACATGCGGGTTGCATCATTGAGACCACCCCAGGTAGAATAAAAAGCGCGGCCGGTTTCGGGGTCATTGACCGGAATTCCATTGATCATTACCACTGTGTTTTCGCTGTCGTAGCCTCTTATGCGATAGCGGGCAGGGCCGAAGTTGAATCCGGCTGTGGATACATAAATATCCCGCGAGCCCTGCAAAAGGCTCGAAATATCATGGGATTCCGCATCTCCTTCAATATCTTCAATACTGATAGAGGGAAAATCAAAATCCTGGCTACGTTCTACAAGGGTTGTGTCACTTTCGTTTTCTCCCGGAGGCACCTGGGCAATTACAGCGGCACTTAGCAGAAGCAATAAACCTGTAAAAATACTTATCGTTTTATTCATAATGATTAGTTGATAATGTTGAGTTTAACGTTGTTTCGGTTTTAATACTTATAGATATGAGGGTCAAGAGGGTCGGTGTTCAGGTATTTTAAGTCACTATTTCAGGCAATAGAAGCCGGAACCCTTTATCAAAAAGAGTAATTTCTCCCTGATATTGCTGTTCAGGTAGTTTAGAGAGGATATTTTTGGGCTTTTTAACAATTCGCAAATGGTTTGTGTTTGGGTAAAATATTTCGGTAAACAATAAATGTTATTACCTTAAAACTCTTTTTTGCCGGGGGCCTTTTATTGTTTACGGTTTTTTCCAATTATTTCTTTGCCAAAAAATTAAACTATGTTTGTTGTAAATTGCTTATTTTTGGGGCTCAAAATTAAAGAAATCTTTGCAATATTTACACGGAAGCACAAGTTAAAATACCAATGACCGGGGTAACTCACTGCCGCAAAGGATAGTAAAGGTTTTTTCCTGATTGCCCTGGCATAACCCTAACACTTACAAACGCTGAAATTATGACCCACTATCTCAACACAGTCAAAACGATTATTCTTCCCCTGCTGATATTTTTCGCGGGTTTTCTTCCCATTTCTGTGCAGTCTCAGGAGGGTCAGCCGCGTCTGGTTCCGGTATGTATAGGGTATTATAATGTTGAGAACCTGTTTGACACCATCAATGATCCCGAGCGCAGAGATGATGATTACACTCCGGGAGGTTCCATGGGATGGACTTCAGAGCGGTATTATGAAAAACTTGACAGGCTTGCTGAAGTAATTTCCAAAATGGGAACAGAACTTACTCCCGACGGGCCTGCAGTGATTGGCCTTTCGGAAGTGGAGAATGCCGAAGTAGTATGGGATTTGGCCCGTCAGGAAAGAATCAAAGACCGCAACTACCAGGTTATTCATTACCGAAGCCCTGACCGCAGGGTCGACAATGCTTTTATGTATAACCCCAAATACTTCGAGGTTACGGCCACCAAAGCAGTACCTACAGTAATAGAAGGTATGCCGGACTTTCGTACCCGCGATCAGTTGCTGGTTTCAGGGTTGCTTATGGGGGAGCCGATTCATTTTATTGTAGCCCACTGGCCCTCAAGAAGAGGGGGCGAGAAAAGAAGTATGCCACTCAGGATTGCTGCAGCAGATATCGCAAGGTCTATTATCGATTCATTGAAAGCTGATGACCCCAATGCGAAGGTCATTTTTATGGGTGACCTTAATGATGATCCTACCAACAGGTCAGTAAAGAAACACTTAAACACAGGAGGTGACAAAAACAAACTAAAGCCCGGACAACTTTTCAATCCCTTTGAAGACTTTGCCCGCAGAGGTATCGGCACACTTGCCTGGAGGGATTCCTGGAATTTGTTCGACCAGATTATTATCACCCAATCGCTGTTGGGTGATGATTTAAGTGATTTTAAATACCACAGGGCAGAAGTATTCAACAGACCCTTCCTTCGCCAGCCCTCAGGACGTTTTCAGGGATATCCCTTCAGATCGCATGGGGGTGGAGTATACTTGGGAGGATATAGCGACCACTTTCCTACTTACATTTTTTTGATTCGTGAAGCAAAATAAACGCATATGCCCAGGACTATTATTTCAAAATTGCAGGAAAACCCTGACTATCTGAAGAATGCAGCTGCAAAAAGCAATGCAGGTAAAAGAAAAACCAGGTATAAGCAGATAACCTTTAAGATTACTGATACGCAAAAGGAGGCCCTTGAGGTGATTTGTAAAAGACAAAAGACCACTCCTGTGCGTTACCTGAAATCTGTTATCCGAAAGCAAACAGCCCGCTACAAGTCTTCGCCTCAGCCGGTAAGTTATGTCACAGAAAATCAATTGCAACTGTTTTGAAAAAAGTTGTATTTTGAGGGTTTTGTTTGCCAACGCTCAATGGAGAAACTATGGTCCCGATTGTTTCCCATACCGGGCGTTTTTTCTTTTTATGGGTTTAGGGTGCAGTTGTTTTTTGTGCCAATATTTTCGAATACATAGATAATTGAATTAATAAATTAGTTAAATTTGAAAATAAATAAAATAAAATAATGCTTTCTGCAAATTGAATTCATGATATTGACAATTTCCCCTTTTCTTGTATCCTTAAGCGAGGCTATAGTCCTTACATTCTCAAAACCGGTTGTTGCGGATAATGTCGGTTCATTTGCTGTTTCCCGGTTTTTTATGTCCGGATCCTTTATGATTTTCAGTGTCAATTTCTGGTATGTTTTGCTGCTAGTCATTTTGCTGGTTTCTATCATGGTTTTGGGGAAGCTGACATGGAGTTTCGCACTGAACAGAGAAGTGGATAAAAAAATCAGGCAGCTCCATCAAAAATTTACAGAAGAAGGTGACGGTTTTAATTATGCAGAAAAGGAGGATTACGATGAAGATTTTTTTTCTCCGGAAGCCATCGCTTTCATCAAACAGAGACACGATGATCCCTCGGGCATAGCGGTAAGAGAAGGAGCCGAATTTTTGAAACAAAGCAAAAATGCTGATTCTGAGAGCCGGTACAGGGATTTTGCCCAAATGTTGCCCGATATTGTGTTTGAAACAGATATTGAGGGCAACCTGCTGTTTGTGAATCGCACAGGTTTTCATATTTTAGGCATTTCACCCGAGGTACTGAAGCAGAAAAAACTAACGGCTTTTGACTTTGTCGATCCGCGCGATGTGCAAAAGGCAAGAGAGAATTTTGAACGAATCATAAATAACAGAAGAAGCGAGGATTCGGAATACAGAATTGTGGATGGGCAAAAAGTTGTTATGACAGTTTTGTCTTATGCATTGCCTGTTGTCCGCAAAGGGCAGGTAATAGGGATTAGAGGACTACTTGTGGATATTTCACAGAGGAAAAAGAATGAAGAAACCATCCGGACTCTCAAAGATATTGTAAGTCATGTGGGTTTGGGAATCAATGTTTTTCGACTTGAGGCTTCCAGGGAGTCACAAAGGTTTATCCTGGAAATGGTCAATGTAGCTTCAGAAAAACTTATGCGTTTTTCTAAACCTGAAAACATAGGAAAAAGCCTCAACGAAATCTCCCCCTTGTTTCGCAAGCAGAATTTACAAGAGTATTTAGAGCGGGCTCTTGTTTCCAATGAAGCTGTTGAGCTGGATGATTTTATTTACCAGCCCGACCCCACGGTGAAAGCAAAGATTCTGAGTTTGAAAATCTTTCCTCTTCCTCAAAACCGTGTAGTTTTGTTAATGGAGGATATTTCTGCAAGGAAAGAAACCGAGCAAAAATCGCAAATGACAAGTTTTGGCCTGGAGCATGCCGGAGATATTGTTTTTTGGGTGGAGGAAAATGCCCGGTTCTTATTTGCCAATGAAACTGCTTGTCAGAATTACGGATATTCCAGGGATGAATTATTGGAGATGACTGTTACAGATGTGGATTCAAGAGTTACCATGATGCAGTGGTACGAGTTGATTCAAATTCTGGAGAAAAAACCCTCGCTTACCATGGAGTCTATCCATAAAAAACGTACTGGCGAAACTTTTCCCGTGGAGATTTCCATCAACAAATTTGTGTTTGACGACAAGGCCTATTTTTTCGCTTTTGTTCGCGATATCAGTGAAAGAAAGAAATATGATGAACTGGAACAAAATATTCAGGTAGCCCGCAAATCGGCTGCTCTCAAACAACAGTTTCTGGCCAATATGAGCCATGAAATTCGTACTCCCATGACCGGTATCATGGGAATGACCTCATTGCTGATGCGCACCAGTCTTAGCCCTGCGCAACAGGAGTATGTAAGAAATATCAAGATATCCTCTGAAAACCTGCTTAATATTATCAATGATGTGCTGGATTTGAGTAAAATAGAGGCAGGTAAAATGGAGCTTAAGCCCAACAGAATATCCTTTGGAGAACTGGTGGACGAGGTACATGAAATGTTTCAACATCAGGCCCGGAATAAAGGCATCCGGTTTACTACCTCCATTGATCCGTTGATCCCTGCCAATATTATTGTTGACGACCAAAGGTTGAAACAAGTCCTTAACAACTTGTTGTCCAATGCCTTAAAATTTACAGATGATGGAGTGATATCTGTAGACTTTGGGGTGGAATACAAACGGGAAAAAGAGCTGTTACTCTATTGTCGGGTTAAGGACACCGGTATGGGAATTGGAGAGGCAAACCAGAAACAGATTTTTGAAAAATTTACCCAGATTGACACCTCTCTTATCAGGCCCTTTGAAGGAACAGGGCTGGGCCTTGCCATCTGCAGTGAACTTACTCAGCTCATGGGAGGGGAGATATCCGTAAGCAGTGAATTGGGCAAAGGCAGTACTTTTACCTTTACATTTAAAGCCGATTATGATAAAAGTGATAATGAACCCTTTGCTGCCGCTCAGGTTAGAGACTTCAACGAGCTTAAGCTTAACGTGCTCCACGTTGAGGATAAGCTTCTTAATCAAAAAGTTGTAGGGTTTATTCTGTTAAATGCCGGATGCAATGTTGATTTCGTTAAAAACGGTCAGGAAGCTATTGACCTTTATGTGCCGGGAAGATATGATGTTATATTGATGGATATACAAATGCCTGTTATGGATGGCATTTCTGCTTACAAAGAGTTGAAACGTTTGTATGGGAATCGTTTGTGTCCTGTAATTGGTCTTAGTGCTAATGCTCTTGAGGGCGATGCCCAGAAATATATTGCTCAGGGGCTTGATGATTACATCGTCAAACCCTTTCCTCCCAATGTGCTTTACGAGAAACTCAGTAAATGGGCTGGTAAACTAAACTCGCAAGGGTTGAAATAATTAAATGATTGCAAACAGGGAGGGCTGATTAAATTCCGGATAATGTCAATTTAAGTGCATTAATCGACTGTAAAACAGATTGTTATAAGTATGAAAATTTTTTTTGAAATTCTCTGTGTAAAAAGAAAAATATTGTATATTTGCACTCGCAATTAAACGGTGGCTATAGCTCAGTAGGTTAGAGCATCAGATTGTGGTTCTGAGGGTCGTGGGTTCGAATC
>RECE01000152.1 GCA_007694165.1 Bacteroidota bacterium | reverse complement strand
TTTTGCGTGGTCAATGGCCATACAACAAATATTACCATAGGAATCCTCTCCTTTTTCAAATAGCTGGTAAGCATTTACGAAATTGTAATAGGCTTTTACTGCGTTGGGATTGTTTTTGGCTTCAACAAGAGTACGATAGGATGAATTGCGTAAATCTTCTCTGATGATGTCATCAATGTATGATTTTAAAACATGGTCTTCCACAAAAATTACTTTATCCAGTTCGGCTCTGAATTTTTTCCTTTCAGCAGTTGTGGATTCCGGAAATTTTTTAACAATACCCTTTTTAACTGCCGTAAAATCTTCCTGTGATTTTGCAGGCCTGGCCATCATAGAACCGCCTCTTTCGTCAGGTGGATAGAGCCACATCGTTTTTTTGAGCGATTTTTTCGTTTTTCGGGGAATCCGGAATTTATTCATTTCTATGTTCTGTAAGTTCTGCTTGTTTGATTTTCTCTTTTTCAAAGGTGGGGTAGCTCTGCTTTATTAGGATAAATCTCATCAATTGCTTGTACAATATCAGCAAGCCATGTTTTGATTTCATTTTCCATATACAAGGACTTTTGTTCGTTCAATCTGGTCTCTCAGATATTTATTTCTTATAGCCTTTTGTTCTAAAAGATCAATTTGTCTGTTTAATAGTTTTTCAAGTTCAAATTTCAGGTTAAAATAATGGTCCGAATATGTAAGTGGGTCATTTTCATCAATATCAACAATCAGGTCAATGTCACTGTCAGGCCCATATTTGTCGGTCGTAACAGACCCGAATGCAAATAATGACTTAACCTTGTTACTATTACAGGCTTGACTTATTTGGTCAATATGTTCATTTATCTCTTTCATTTTTTTATTTATTATTTCTTTCCAAAGTTAAGGATTATGTCGCTATCCGGTTAAAGTCAATGGGTAAGTTTAGATTTTCCCCCATTTCCCTTTTGCGCCCTCAACAAAAAAAGAGGTCCGGGGAACCACCCCCGGACCTTGCTCACAAAATTATTATCCCGGAAATTAGTCAAATATAATCATGAGAAAAACAAAACTAATTGCATTGTCTCCGGGAAATCTTAAATGCGTTATCTACACCAGTCCGGCAAAGCCCATAAAGGCCAGCGCCAGGATTCCTGCCACTACCAGTGCTGCCGGTGCTCCGCGCATGGCTTTGGGCAGATCCATGAGTTCCATGTGTTCGCGTATTCCCGCAAACAGGATAATGGCCAAAGCAAAACCTGCTGCGTGCGAAATGGCAAATACCACTCCCTGCATCAGGCTAAATTCATTTTGCACGGTTAGCAGTGCTACACCCATGATGGCGCAGTTGGTGGTAATCAGGGGGAGGAAAATTCCCAGTGCCTGGTATAACTCGGGGCTGACCTTCTTCAGAATAATTTCTACCATTTGCACCAGCGAAGAAATGACCAGGATGTAACTGATGGTTTGCAGGTAAGTAACATTGAAAGGCTCAAGCACATAGTTGTAAATCAGGAAGGTAACGATGGTAGCCAGGGTCATTACAAACAGCACCGCTCCCGACATGCCCACCGATGTAGACACCTTTGCCGATACACCCATGTAAGGGCAGATTCCCAGAAACTGGGCAAGAACAATGTTGTTGACAAAAATGGCGCCGATAACAATTGCGAAATATTCCATATCAAATTGTATTATGCAGTTTTTTTCTTAAGATAGTTGAAAAGGACGATAAGATAGCCCATTCCGATAAATGCGCCAGGAGCCAGTACAAAAACCAGCATACCATCTGTAGCACCTGGTATCAGTTTGAATCCGAAAATAGAGTAGGCTCCCAGAATTTCTCTTAGTCCGCCAAGCATGGTAAGTGCCAGGGCAAAACCAAGGCCCATGCCCAGTGCATCAATAATTGAACTGAGGGTATCTTTTTTGCTGGCGAATGCTTCCGCACGGCCCATCACCAGGCAGTTTACAACAATCAAAGGGATAAAAAGCCCCAGCGAATCAAACAAATCGGGCATGTAAGCTTCCATGGTGAGCTGCACGATGGTAACAAAAGAGGCAATGATCACAATGAAGCTGGGAATCCGAACTTTGTCGGGAATCAGATTTTTGATAAGAGATACAACAATGTTGGAACCCAGCAATACAAATGTGGTTGCCAGCCCCATACCCAACCCGTTAAAAGCTGAAGTGGTAACACCCAGTGCAGGACAAAGCCCCAGCAAGAGGATATAAACCGGGTTGTCTTTTATCAGTCCTTTGGTAAAGTTTTTCCATTGATTCATAATTCTAAACCTCCTTCTTCAGTTTGTGGTTGGTGTGAAAGAAAGTGTTCTTTAAAGGTGTCGTAAGCCCTTTGTATGGCATCGCAATAGGCACGGGCGGTAATGGTTGCTGCAGTTATGGCATCGATATCGCCATTGTCTTTGGCAACACGGATATCAGCAGTTGAAGGATCCAGTCCTTTAAACTGATCACTCCAGTCGCTTTTCCCTTTTTCAATTTTATCGCCCAGACCTGGTGTTTCTGCATGTTGCAGATGCACCACATCAACGATATTTCCTTGTGTGTCAAATCCCACCATGGCAGTGATGCGTCCCGAGTAGCCCCTGTTGGTCCAGGTATTGACCGCTATACCCACCAGTTCATCATTAAGAAATGCAAAGTTGAATTCAAGCGAATCACCTCCGCCGGGAGGAAGAAAATTTTTGCTTTCCAGTCGATCAAACTCCGGCACTACCTGGCTGATGGCAAATTGCCTTTTGGCTTCTCTTGCCTGGGCAATAGGTTCGGCAGTGAGATTGTAAACTGTGGCAAGGATAAATGACGCTGATGCTGTTACGATGAAAAGCGCCAGTACCATGTTGATAAAATTGGATTCTTTTTTAGCCATTTTTTACCTCCTCTCCAAATCGTTTGGGTTTAAAAGCACTGTTGATAAGTGGTACAAATGCGTTCATGATTAATATTGCGAAAGCCACCCCTTCAGGATATGCTCCGAAAATCCGGATTACAATGGTCAAAAAGCCGCAACCAATGCCATACACAATCATTCCCCAGCGGCCCATAGGGCTGGTGACCATGTCGGTGGCCATGTAAATGGCTCCCAGCATCAGTCCGCCCGTTACCAGGTGGAAAAGCGGGTCAACATAAATCTCGGGATTTACCTGCCACAGAATACCTGCAAAAATGACCACCGAACCCAGGTAAGCAACAGGGATTTCCCAGGTAATGATTTTTTTGATGAGCATATAAATGCCACCCAGCAGAATAGCCAGTGCAGAAATCTCTCCAACTGAACCTCCCATGTTTCCCATAAGCAGGTTAACATACTCGGGAACCTGGGGCAAAAGAGCCGATACGCTCTCACCCTGGGCAACGCCCTCTTTGACAATTGCAAGAGGGGTGGGGCCGGAAATGATATCCGTAAGCTGCGTGCTCATGGGTGTGGGCTTGGGATACATGTTCATTTCTACCGGGAAGGAAATCATCAGAAATACCCTTCCTACCAGGGCCGGATTGAAGATGTTTTTGCCCAAACCTCCAAAGGTCATCTTGGCCATGCCTATGGATACCAGCGAACCGATGACCACCATCCACAGAGGAAGGCTGGCAGGAACAATAAACGCCAGCAATGTACCGGTAATGATAGCAGAACCGTCGAAGATGGTTACAGGTCCTTTGATAAGGTATTTTTGAATGATAAATTCAAAAAACATGCACGATACAATGGCGGTGAGGGTTACCAGAATGGCTGCCAGCCCGAAAAAGTAAAATGATACCAGCGCCGCAGGTACCAGTGACAGCACAACACCATACATGATCTTACTTACAGAGTCCTCTGTGTATGCGTGGGGTGAGCCTGAAACAGTTAGTAAACTCATATCTTTTTTCTTTACTTATGCTTTAGGATTTCTGTTTGTGATATTAATGGTTACGTGATCGAATGAGCTTTCCAACTGCTCCTTTGCCATTTCTGATGTGGTCGAGCAGGGGTCTGCCGGAAGGGCAAATGTAAAGGCACGAACCGCATTCCATGCAATCCATGATACGTTCGGCTTCGCAGTCTTCATCCCTCTTTTTATCGGCCAGTACAGCCAGCAGGTAAGGCTCGAGTCCCATGGGGCAGATACTTGCACAACGACCGCAGCGAATACAGTTCAAAACTGTTTTACGGGAAGTTTCCTCTTTGGAAAAAATCAAAACGCCACTGGTACCCTTGGTTACCGGTGCTTCCAGGTGGCTGAGTGCTTTCCCCATCATGGGGCCACCGTTTACTACCTTGCCTGTATCTTCGGGAAGACCTCCGGCCTCTTCAATCAGACTGGAAATGGGGGTTCCTAAGCGAACCAAAAAGTTGGAAGGAGTTTTCAGACTCTTGCCTGTTACAGTAACAACCCTGTCTATCAGGGGGCGGTTTTTCTGAACAGCCTGGTAGACAGCATAGGAGGTTCCCACATTGTGAACCACGCAACCCACTTCAATGGGGAGTTTCCCTGAGGGCACTTCCCTGTTGATAAGAGCTTTGATAAGCTGCTTTTCGCCACCCTGAGGATATTTTACCTTTAAGGGCTCTACGCTTACCCCGGGATATCCCGGTAACAATTTGCGCAGATGCTCAATGGCATCCGGTTTATTGTTTTCTATTCCAATGATGGCTTTGCTTACATTCAGCGCTTTCATCTGGATGCTGATGCCCACAAGGATTTCCTCAGCTTTTTCCAGCATCAGCCGGTGGTCGGCAGTCAGATAAGGTTCGCATTCAACACCATTGATGATAAGGTATTCGGCTTTTTTCCCTTTGGGAACCATAAGCTTTACATAGGAAGGAAAAGTTGCTCCTCCCAGACCTACAATCCCTTTTTCATTGACCTTCTTCACGACTTCCTCCGGGCTGAGGGGGCAATCCTTAACCAGATCGGTACTGAGATCTATCCCTTCTTCCCACTCATCTCCTTCTACCTTGATGATGATGGCTTTTTTGCGATAGCCGCTGGTGTCAATCACTTCATCCACTTTCAGCACAGTGCCTGAAACGGAAGAGTGGATATTGGCAGAAATAAAGGCTTCTCCTTTGGCGATAAGCTGGCCGGTTTTTACGGTATCTCCTTTTGTTACTACCGGAGTGGCCGGTACGCCCAGGTGCTGGGAAATAGGAATGGTGACGGTCTCAGGTAAAGGGAGTTCCCTGATGGGGGCATTTTGCGAGAATTTATTTTCGGGTGGATGTACACCTCCTAATGTAAAAGTCTTCAATTTTTGTCTCCTTTTTTGATTCAATGGATTAAAAAGTAAAAAAATCAAAAAGTATCAGGCCTGAGCGGGTTCTGTTTTGGTTTCGGGCCTGGGTTTCCTTGGCGGAAAGTTGAGTTCATGAATGGCACCTGTAGGGCATACAGGAGGACATTTTCGGCAAAGGGTGCACTTGTTGTAATCGATATAGGCAAGATTGTTTTCAAAAACAATGGCTTCAAACTTGCATTCTTTTACACACTTGCCACAACCGATGCAGGCAACTTTGCAATTTTTGCGTGATACTCCACCCTTTTCTTTGTTGATGCAGGAAACGAAAATTCTTCTGTCCTTTTTACCACGCTTGCGGATTTCAATGATATTGCGGGGGCATGCTTTTACACAGGCACCGCATGATACGCAGTTGTCTTTGACCACGGGCAATCCGGTTTTCTCATCCATGTAAATGGCGTCAAAATCGCAGGAAACCACGCAATCGCCGCAGCCCAGGCATCCCTGTGGGCAACCTCCTGCTCCGGCAAACAGGCTGTGGGCAAAGGCGCACGTAAGCGCACCTTCATAAATGGCTTTGGGAGGTGCATTTTCATGGCTGCCGTTGCACCTTATTACGGCAATGGTAGGATCTTGTTCTTTGGCTTCCAGCCCAAGAACTGCTGCAATGTCTTGTATTACATCATTGCCGCCGGGAGGGCAGCTGATGCCATCCAGACTCTCTTTTCTGACAATCTCTTCGGCAAGGGCCCGGCAGCCTGCATAACCGCAGCCACCACAATTGGCGCCTGGTAACTTGTCTGCTACTATGTCTATGCGGGGGTCTTCTATTACTTTAAATTTCTGGGCTACAAAATACAAAATTATGGCCGCGATGGTGCCTAATAAGCCCAGTGAAAGGACGGAAATTAAGGTAATTTCGTTCACCTGTTTTCGTTTTGTTAGTGAATGAAAAATTTATTGTGTTTTTGTTTTCTTAGTTGTTATCCCGGCAAAAATAGAAAACTAAATCAAACCCGTCCTCATGATCGGTTAAAAATCCACCATTCTTTTGTCGTGTTTGGTCTATGAATTAAGTGTGTAATGTGCACTCAGGCCTTGCAAGTTTGTGCTAAACAGGACATTATAGCCTTATTTAGAATTCGTCTAAATTTTAGCATTGTTAATCGATTAACAACTTAAAACTCAGGAGGTTTCCAGGTGGTTTTTCAATGCAATTTGTAGATGTAAAACCAACTAACAGCAATGAAAACCTTATTGCTTGATATAAAACCTGAAGGAAGACTTTATAAGTTCTCTTTTGGTATAAAGCAGCCAGTAGTAGGGTACAATGATTAGAACCGACACCAAGGCAGAGAATGCTTCGTTTTGGGTTAACTGAAGACTTAAAATCAGGGTGGAAAGCACCAGAAGGAAAGGCAAAAGGTAGCCCAGAAAAAGTGCCCGGTAACCCAGCGACTTCTTCAGGCTTATGGTTACTTCCTGGCCCGGTTCGTATTTTCTGTCAGGATGAAAGTTTTGAACTTCTACAATCTTCTCGGCCACTTCAGCCATACCACAATAAGATTTGGAATGGCAGTTGCCACAGGCCGACTGGGGCTGTATGCTGACCCATATACGGTTGCTTTCAATTTTGTCGATAATGCCGGGATGTTCTATGTTCTCTTTGGAGGTTCGCATTTTTGCAGTAAATATAAAAACAGTCTTGTGCTTGATTAAACCATTGACTGTCGGGATTTATGGCAGCAATTTTCTATCCGCCAGTATTTTTATGGTGTTGACAAAGAAACGGGTAAAGTTTTTCCATTGTACACTTTATGCCCGTTGATGGCAAAGTTTATGATATATTCAGCCATTTCTGCGGCGTTAACAGAGGCTTTGTACCCTGGAAATGCTTCCCTTTGCATTTGCGTGTCAACAGCTCCAATGGCAAGGGTATTGACCGCAATTCCGGCGGGTTTCAATTCTTCTGCCAGGCACTCCGACATAATGGCCAAAGCCCCTTTGGTAGCAGCATAAAGCGACAATCCTGAGAATTTGGCGCTGCCCTGAAATCCTCCCATACTGCCTATATTAACAATGTGCGAAGGAGCAGCAAAACAGGGAAGCAACTGCTGAATCAACAGAAAAACGCCCTTTACATTTACCCCGAAAAGCTGGTCAAAATCAGAGGATGTGTAATCTGCGAAAGGTTTTTTAATCAGGGTAGCTGCGTTGTTGATTAGAATATGTACCTCGCCGTTGAAAAAATCCTTTATCAATGTCAATAATTCATTCATGTTTTCAGGATTTCCCACATCCAAAGAGAGAAAACGGAAGTTGTTTTGCGATGCAAATTTCTTCAGCGGTTCGGTATTTCTGGATAATGCAATCACCTTATGTTCAGATGAAGCTGACAACTGGCCCGCAAGTTCAAATCCAATTCCTCGTGAGGTTCCTGTAACGATAATGTTCATCTGTTTTTCTTTCAGATTTGAACTGGCAAATTAACCATTGGCATTCTTTTTCTTATGCAGAATAAACCATACATATCCGCTGATAACCAACGTAGTAAGCAGTTGTATCCACAAGGCAATTCCTACAATTGATTCGTTGGGTCTGAGGGTAATGAGGGCCCATTGTACGGCTAATAACTTCATGGCATAATAAAAGACTTTACTAAGGATGATGGCACTGAAGATGGCTGCTACACCTTGCATATAACGGCGCAACAGGTAAAAAATTCCCACCATGGCTGTCAGTTCAATGGCAATAAGAAGTGCTTTAAAGAAAACCGGGTGGGTAGCAATAACAAAGGAGAATACAGGTAGGGTTAGTGCCAGGATGTATGCATTGTTTCGGTGGGTATGCATCATGGCCAATACAACCATGATACGCATGGGCTCCATGAAATACACAGGGAAAGGCAATATGTGCGAAAAGGTGGGCATAAGATAAATAAATGCCAGCGCAAAGCCATCGAGCAATGCACTTTTGAGGGTTACCTTAAGAGCGGGATTTTGAATACTTGCTTGCATCTTTCCTGGGTTTAGTATTTATAATGATTTTAAATAAGGGCCTTTGGAGGATTATTAGGGTTCAAAAATAAGAAAATTATCACAGAAATCTTAATTTTGTCACAGCAGTAACTTTCTGAAAATCATTTTTCTTTCAGGGAAACGCATTGACCAATGAGAGTTTGTATTTAAAAAAAGCACGATGGACAGAAGAAATTTTATCAGAACGGGTTTGTTATTCGGAACGGCTACTGGCATTGGGATGTCCGGGCTTGCCAGTGTTTCGGGTAATATGTCACTTTTTATGCCTGAAATAACAAAAGGAAACTATGATCTTGTTGCCGTAAGGGGAGATGATATCGTGGCCATGTTTGAAAGTGCCATGCAGGAAATGGGAGGGATGTCGCAATGGGTGAAGCCCGGGCAGACCGTAGTGGTAAAACCCAATATTGGCTGGGATGTGGTGCCGGAGCGGGCAGCCAATACCAATCCTGAACTGGTGGCTGCTATCGTTAGGCATTGTATACAGGCTGGTGCCCGAAGGGTAAACGTTTTTGATCATACCTGCGATAACTGGCAGCTCAGTTATACCAACAGTGGGATTGAAAGAGCAGTTCAGGATGCCGGTGGAAGGATGATTCCCGGAAACTTTGAACGCAACTACCGCGATGTAACTATACCCGGTGCAGTGAGGCTCAAAGAAGCCAAAGTGCATGAGCAGATCCTGGACAACGACGTATTTATTAATGTGCCGGTATTGAAGCATCATAGTTCTACTTCACTCACCATTGCCATGAAAAACCTTATGGGAATAGTGTTCGACCGCCGTTTCTGGCATCGCAATGACCTGCACCAGTGTATCGCTGATTTTTGTCTGTACAGAAAGCCTGACCTGAACATTGTAGACGCTATGCTGGTAATGACACAGAATGGCCCGCGCGGAACTTCTACAGCTGATTTGGTGCGGAAAAACAGCTTGCTGGTTTCTTCCGATATTGTTGCCATTGATGCCGCCAGTGCCCTGATCTTCGGTGCGCAACCTGCGGATATTGGATATTTGTCTATAGCTGACAAAATGAATATCGGAAGAATTAATCTTTCCGGTAAAAATATCAAAAGGGTATATCTGTGATTCCTGAATATAAATAATCCAGAGCATAGTGAACCCTTCAGGTAGGCAGTTTTGTTGATTCTGGCTGCCCATTCTTATTTTTCTAAAATATTACCCAACCAAAGTACAACAAGTCATGAAGCTAAAGCATTTTAAAAAAGTCCGTATCCTGGTATCTCTATTGGTTTTTGGCTTCCTGCTGGCATTTTTTCTTAATATTCATACAACCTGGATTGACGCTGTTTCAACTGTGTTTTTAAGGCTGCAGCTTTTCCCCTCTTTCCTGCGGTTTCTTGCCATAAGTTTTTCAGTAGCTTCGCTTGGTTTTGTGCTTATTTTGCTCCTTACGCTATTGTTTGGCAGGCTTTACTGCTCTTCAATTTGTCCTATGGGAACTTTGCAGGATATCTTTATTAACCTGTCCCGGCGTTTCAGGAAAAAGTCAAGGAGACGATTTGTCTTTAATCCCAATAAAAAATTGATGCTAAGGTATTCTGTTCTGGGAGTAACGCTGATTTTCTGGGTTTTTGGAAGTTTGTTTCTTTTGAACCTGCTGGATCCTTTTTCCAATTTCGGGAAAATTTCGGTTACACTTATACAGCCCGTTTTTAGCCAGCTCAATAATGCTCTGGCTTTTTTGCTGCAAAGGTTTGATGTGTATGCTGTTTCGCCCATGTTGCCCCAATCATTGCCCTGGAATGTGGTGGCGGTATCATCAGGGGTATTGACAACCATCCTGGTGATGAGTGTGATGAGGGGGAGGTTTTTCTGCAATTCCCTTTGTCCTGCAGGTTCATTGCTGGGTTTGATTTCTTCCAAAGCTGTGTACCGGATTGGTTTTGATGACGAAGGTTGTACGCTTTGCCGCAAATGTGAATTTGCCTGCAAGGCTGAGTGTATTGACAGCAAAAACAAAACTGTTGATTATGGCAGATGTATCAGTTGTTTTAATTGCTTTACAGCTTGCTCAAACGAGGGGTTGCGCTTTGAAAATACCCTCAGAAAGCCGGCAACAAAGCCATTGCAAGTGCAATCTGATGGAAATCAGAAACGTACCTTTTTGCTCACTCTGGCTGGTGGTATGCTCAGTATTCCATTTCTCAATAAGGCAAGCCGTGCTTTACCTTACAATACCGGCGAGCCCGGGTTGATACCTTCCGGAACACATCTGCCCGTGACGCCTCCCGGCAGTCTGGGCTACGAACACTTTACCTCCAAATGTATCGCCTGCTACCTTTGTGTGGGGGCATGCCCCACCAATGTAATTGTACCTTCCTTCTTTGATTATGGGATGCAGGGATTTATGCAACCCAAACTGGACTATCACAAAAGTTTCTGCAATTTTGATTGCGTGAGATGTTCGCAGGTTTGTCCTACCGGTGCCATTACCGAAATTGATATGCCCACCAAGCATACAGAGCAAATCGGGGTAGCAAAATTTATGTACGAAAGCTGTATCGTTACAGTGGATCGCACGGATTGTGGTGCCTGCTCAGAGCATTGTCCCACAAAAGCTGTTACCATGGTGCCTTACCATGGTGTCTGGCTGCCTGAAGTAGAACCTGATTTGTGCATCGGATGCGGTGCCTGCGAATTTGCATGCCCCACAGAACCCTATAAAGCCATTTATGTGGAAAGCAACCGGATGCATAAGAAGGCTACACCCCTGGCAGAAGATCAGGGCCCAAGGGATCATGATCAGGATGAGTTCCCTTTTTGATCAAACTACCAGTGAAACTGGTAACATTACACTGATTCCATTAGGGTATTGAAGGCATTTCTTTCCATTGAATTTCAGTTTTTTTGTAAATCAGCAAAACTACTTAAGTTTTGTTAACTTTTTAACAACATGGGCTTCTTTGGAGGATAATGACTATTTTTACCACGCAAACCAAAGCACACATATTATGACTCGCCAGTTAAAAATTCGCGATCTGACCCTGAGGGATGGTCAGCAATCGCTTTTCGCCACCCGAATGACCCAGGCCCAGGTTGACAGGGTGTTACCTCTTTTTAAAGAGGCCCGGTTTTATGCCATGGAAGTATGGGGGGGAGCCGTTCCCGATTCAGTTATGCGATACCTCAATGAAGATCCGTGGGAAAGGCTTGAAAAAATCAAAGCCGGCATCGGTGATTCTTCAAAACTTACCGCTTTATCCCGTGGAAGGAACCTGTTCGGTTATAATCCCTATCCTGATAGTGTGATAGAGGGGTTTAACCGCAATGCTATACAATCCGGAATCGACATCATGCGCATATTTGATGCCCTCAATGATGTGGACAATATGCGCTCTACCATTAAATTCGTGAAAGAAAACGGAGGTATTGCCGATTGTACCGTTTGCTATACCGTCGATCCCCGCTTCTCCAAAAAGGAACGTTTACTGGGGTTTTTAAAAGGAAAGCCACTACCGGAAAAGATATTCACCATCGAGTATTTTGTCAACAAAGCCAAAGAGCTTGAAGCACTGGGTGCTGACATGATTACTATCAAAGACATGGCCGGGCTTATTCCCCCTGTTAAGTCAGGTATAATCATCAAGCTGATGAAAGAGGAAATCGGTATACCCATTGACTTTCATACCCACTCCACTCCAGGTTACGGCCTGGCATCCGTACTTACTGCCATAATGAATGGTGTTGACATTGTAGATACATGCATGCTTAATTTTGCCGGTGGTCCGGCGGCACCAGCATTTGAAGTAATCCAGATTTTCTGTAACAAACTGGGCATTGATACCGGAGTGAACCTCTCGGTAATAGCCCCAATCAACAGAGAACTGACAGGAATAAGAAAAGAACTGGCAGATTTTGACTCCTATCAGATTTTTCCCAAAGAGTTTGATGTAGAAAATGATATGTTGCCCGGTGATATTGAATCTTTGTTTGACAGGGCAATAGAACTTGCTGATGCCAAAAAGGAAAGGGAACTGCTGGATACTACCCAGGCCATTGAAAGGTTCTTTAATTTTCCTGCACCCAACGAAAATGTGAGGATGGCGGAAGTGCCCGGGGGAATGTACACCAATATGCTGGCCCAGTTGAAACAACTCAAACTGGAAAAGTTGCTGCCAAGGGTATTGGAAATCATACCCAGTGTGAGGCTGGCCGCCGGCTGCCCCCCTCTGGTAACGCCCACCAGCCAGATCGTTGGAGTACAGGCGGTAAATTGCATCCAGGATGAGATCAAGGGCAATCCAATGTATACCAGCAAGTCCATCCAGTTTGTCAACCTGGTAAAAGGGTCCTACGGTAAAACACCCACTCCCATTGACCCGGATTTCCGGAAGAAAATAACGGGTTCTCCCAAAGAGGTATCTTATGATCCTGCCAACTATCAGAAGCAGGAAAATCCTACCCTGGATGATTTTGGCGGTGTGAGGCTGGCAGCCAATGAGAAGGAAGAGTTGCTGCTGGAATTGTTCCCTGCTGTGGCCAACAGCTTTCTGCAAAACAGGATTGAGAAAAAGTATATGGCGGAAGTAAATGCCATAGAAGAAGAGAAAAGAGAAAAGCACCGCAAGGCCAAAGAGGCTTATGAGAAGCTTACAGACGAAGAAAAGCGTAAAAAGCTGGAAGAGGGTTTGTACAATTACGAATGGACTACCTACCAGCGGGGGAAGACCGAAGATGATAAATAGACCTGCAGGATTGCTTTTGTCCGGAAATGGGTTGCTGAATTACTCATGCAGTGAAGGTTGTCGCATGCTATGATTTAATTAACCTGATAATTAATAAAACACCCCGAAAGTGTGATTTTGATACAGCCCTGACCATTGGTATAGCAGCCACTGGTCAGGGCTGCATTGGTTTTACTTTTTCAGGACAGACTTGAAGTAGCTGATGGTTTCCTGCAAACCTTCTTCCAGTTCAATTTTGGGTTCCCAGTCGATGATGCTTTTGATTTTGGAAATATCGGGCTTACGCTTGAGCGGATCATTTTCCGGCAGGGGTTTGTAAATAATTTTGGATTTTGCTCCGGTCATCTTTACCACCAATTCTGCCAGTTGCTTGATGGTGAATTCATGCGGGTTGCCAATATTAACAGGTCCAATCTCCGTGTCTGGGGTTTTCATGAATTTTACCATTGCATCCACCAAATCGTCCACATACTGAAAGCTGCGGGTCTGCAAACCGTCCCCGTAAAGGGTAATGTCCTTGTTTTGCAAAGCCTGGATAATGAAGTTGGAAACTACCCTGCCATCATTGGGTTGCATTCGCGGGCCATAAGTGTTGAAAATACGGATGATTTTGATTCGCACTTTATTCTGGCGGTGGTAATCGCTAAACAATGTTTCTGCACATCTTTTTCCTTCATCATAGCAAGAACGGATACCGATAGGGTTTACATTTCCCCAGTACTCTTCTACCTGCGGATGAACTTCAGGGTCGCCATAAATTTCGCTGGTGGAAGCTTGCAGCACTTTGGCCCGCATACGCTTGGCAAGGCCTAACACGTTGATGGCCCCCATTACCGAGGTTTTGATGGTTTTGATGGGGTTGTACTGATAATGCACCGGTGAGGCAGGGCAGGCCAGGTTGTATATTTCGTCTACCTCCAGAAAGAACTCCCTGGTGATATCGTGACGAATCATTTCGAAATAGGGATGCGGGATCAGGTGGCGGATGTTATCTTTGGAGCCGGTGAAATAATTGTCCAGTGCAATTACTTCGTGGCCTTCACTGAGGAGCTTTTCACAAAGGTGGGACCCTATAAATCCGGCCCCTCCGGTTATAAGTATTCTTGACATAGCGATTCGTATTAATATTTGTGCAAAGTAACATATAATTTGGGAATTGAAGGAAGGTTGTTGTTTTATATTATTTTTGTGTTGAAATAATCCTTTACAAAGTATCGTTTTTCAATCTAAAACCCCTCCATATATGAAATTTTCCGCTAATTTAAGGCGCATTACATTCATACTGTTATTTATGACCTTTCCTCTGTTGCTTCAAAAAGTCCGTGCCAACATTATTCCGGAACCGGTAAAAATGGAAAACAGAAGAGGCAACTTCAGTGTGCAAGGCAACATTGAAGTGTCTGTACCCAGGGAGAATCAGCAATTGCAACTCCACGGAGAGGTTCTGAAAGAATATCTGGAACGAATACCCGGTGTAAAGGTAGCTGTAAGGCAAATAGATATACGGGAGGCTTTGCCACAGCAGGGCATACTGCTAACTTTAGATCCACTCATTGGCAAACCGGAGGGGTATATCCTTGATGTATCTTCCCGGCTTATCCACATAATAGGCAATGATGCTGCCGGTGTTTTTTACGGTATACAGAGCCTGCGTCAATTATTGCCACCGGAGATGGAAGCCCCCTTGAATGCCGCTTCACTCTCACGTGTGAGGGTATCCAATGTATATGTAGAGGATTACCCAATGTTTTCCTACCGGGGGATGCACCTGGATGTGGCACGTCATTTTTTTGATGTGGATTTCATCAAGAAGTATCTTGATTTGATGGCATTGCACAAAATGAATACGTTTCACTGGCATCTTACCGAAGACCAGGGGTGGCGCATCGAGATAAAAAAGTATCCTTTGCTTACTGAAGTGGGAGCCTGGCGCAAAGAAACCCTGATTGGGCATGGCAGCCGTCCTCCTTTTGAGTTTGACGGACAACCTTACGGAGGCTATTATACACAGGATGAAATCCGCGAAGTGGTTGCCTATGCAGCTGCACGACACATCACGGTCATCCCCGAGATAGAAATGCCCGGCCATGCCACAGCGGCTCTGGCAGCATATCCGGAGCTGGGATGTACCGGCGGGCCCTATGAAGTAGAAACCCGGTGGGGTATTTTTGAAGATGCTTTTTGTGCCGGTGATGATTTTACTTTTGAGTTCCTGGAAAATGTTTTAGCAGAGGTAGTTGAATTGTTTCCTTCCCAATACATACACATTGGAGGTGACGAATGCCTGAAAAACCGATGGAAAGAGTGCCCCAAATGCCAGGAACGCATTCGTGAAGAAGGACTTGCCGGTGAAGAGGAATTGCAAAGCTACTTCATAGGCAGGATTGAGAAGTTTTTGCTTTCCAAAGGGCGTAATATCATTGGATGGGATGAGATCCTGGAAGGAGGACTGGCTCCGCAGGCTACGGTTATGTCGTGGAGGGGCGTAAGTGGAGGGATTGAAGCAGCCCGGCTTGGGCATGATGTGATCATGACTCCTGTAAGTCACTGTTATTTTGATTACTACCAGGCAGATCCTGCTACCGAACCCCTGGCCATTGGCGGATACCTTACACTAAGACAGGTGTATACTTTCAATCCTGTACCCCCCGAACTCAACAAAGAAGAAGCTAAGCATATTCTGGGCGGACAAGGCAATGTATGGACCGAGTACATGAAAACTTCAGACCATGTGGAATACATGGCTTTTCCCCGCGCCATTGCCCTGGCCGAAGTTTTATGGTCACCCCGTAACAAACACGATTTTGATGATTTTCAAAAACGCCTGCAAATACACCTGCAAAGGCTTGATGGCATTGGTGTGAATTA
>RECE01000151.1 GCA_007694165.1 Bacteroidota bacterium | reverse complement strand
CAATCTCAATTTTGTTAGTCGCAGTATTTACAATGTTGACAACAACACAATGCAATAAAGACAATACCATAATTGACAGGTGCAGTTTGGAGCCTGAAAGCGGAATATGTAAAGCAAGAATTCCCAAATATTACTTTGATGAGATAGACAATGAATGTAAAGAGTTTATTTGGGGTGGTTGTGGCGGTGTGGTACCATTTGATACAATGGAAGAATGCGAAAACCAGTGCAACTGCGATCAAAAGCTTAGTAACATTTATTCTGCTGCATTTGATGGCCAAAATGAAAACACTACCCAATGATCCCAATAACCCAATTAAACTTACACGTAATTAAATGTTAAACTTTTAAATTCTAAAAAATGATGAAACGAATGAAAATGTTCAGCGCAAAATTGGGATTGGTACTTGTACTGTCTATCCTGGCAACCGCATGTGAGAAAACAGATGCTCCTGAAAAGGATGATCTCAAAAAGCAACCTCACGAAGCATACACGTATGCTGCCATTTCTGAAATTGAGGTGCCCGATGTTATTGAATCAGGGGTTCCGGCAACTTTCATAGCAAATTATGAAAAACCAACCCCTTGCTACGAATTCAGACAATTGGTAATGCAGCCTGCAGGTGCTGTGACTCTCGTGTCAGTTGCACTGTTGCAGGATACAGAAGATTTTTGCATCCAGGTAATTCAGCAGGACAGCACTGAGTTTACCCTGACATTTCCTACGCCCGGAACCTATTACCTTGAGTACAGTTATTATGATGAAATAAAAAAGATTCAGCTCAGGGTTCAATAGCTATTTGGTTGTACTTTTGAATAATCATCGGAAGACATACCAAAGAAAAGCGTATAAGTTTTGAATCATAGCGAATACACAGATCAGGAGATAATCAAAGGATGCAAAAAAGGCAAAATCCGGTTTCAGGAATTGCTTTACAGGAAATTCTATGCCTTTGCCATGTCCGTGTGTATTCGCTATAATCCCAACAGGGATGATGCTCTTGAGGTGCTTAACGACAGTTTTATGAAGCTCTTTGATCATATTGACACGTACGATGAAAACAAACCCTTCAAAAGCTGGTTCCGGAGGATTCTGGTCAACACCTCACTGGATCGTTACCGCGAAAACAAAAGGTTCCTCATTCATGTGGAATACGATGCATCGGAGCTGGAAGTTGCAGGTGACAATAATATTTCAGGAAAGCTTGATGCTGAAGAAATCCTTTCCTTCCTGGCAAAACTTCCTGAACAATACAGGGCGATTTTCAACCTTTATGAAGTGGAAGGATACTCGCACGAAGAGATTGCCGGAATGCTGGATATTGCACCCGGAACATCCCGCTCTCATCTGAGCAGGGCAAAAGCTTTGTTGAGAAAGAGCTATTCAGAAATAAAAAACAAACCTTATCATGAAGCCATTTGACGATAAATTTGCCGACAATGTGAGGGAGGTTTTTGATAACTATCAGGAACCTGTGGATGAACAGGCCTGGAAACAGATGAAAAGCAGTTTGCAGGCCAGGCAGAGAAAAGCTGTTGTTGTGCCCATGTACTTTTTGAAAGTGGCAGCAGTCATCCTGCTGCTTCTGGTGCCTGCGTTTTTGTGGATGTATCGTCCAGCCACCGATTCTGTATTGCCATTAACTGAAGAGGTGACAAAAAAAGGCGAACACGGGAATGTGGTTGCCGAAAGGGATGAACTGCAAAGTACAACCCCAACCGTTACCGATGAAACCAGAACAGCAGAAACACAAATGCTGGCTGCAAGGCCGGATAAACCTTCAGAAAAAAAGAAACCTGTTGCAATACAGGAAACAAATGAGCTTATTCCTGTTTCTTCAGAAGAAGATGCAGCGTTAATACCTGCAGCAGAATATAAAGATGAGATTGCCGCAAACTTAGCGGATGAAAAACTGACAGCTCCTGAAAAAGTAGTTGTGCCGTTAACCGACGCTCCTGATGCCAGCCATGTTGTGCCCGTATACACCGAAGAAGATATTATTCGCGATAACCTGGCATGGCAACAAGTATCTGCTACCAGGACGTCCCACGTTGAGGTTGATGCGGGTTCCATGAAAACCTGGTCACCCGGTGAGGTGGCGGGAGGATTGGGCTTTTCTGCCGGAATTGCCCGACTCTGGGATTTGGGAAGCAACTTCAGCTTTTCCGGTGGAGGAGCATTGGTTTACAACAGGATTAATCTTACCAATACTTCATCTTCTTATATAAATAAAAGACATATGAATTATTATACTCCGGTAAATATTGACGGAGCGGAAACAATCCATTTACTGGACCAGCAGGTGGTAACTGATATGGAGTTTCTGGCGATTGACTTTCCACTGAATTTCAGGTACAAAGTAATGGAAACCAGTAACAAATCATTTTATGTTTCGGCAGGATTGTCTTCTTTTCTCTATTTGCAGCAAAGCTATACCCAGCAGACTGAGTACCTGGCAGAATACACCCATGCCAGTTTTTCGGGTCCCAGGACCTTCTCAGTAGAGAATACCGTCAGTGACGATATAAGCCCTTTTGGAAGGTTTGATTTGGCCCGGTTCTTAAATATCTCTGCAGGCTATGGTATCCAAAGCGGTAATTCTTCATTTGTCATTGAGCCTTATATCAAACTTCCTGTGGCCGACGTTACCAGCCTCAATATGAGTATAGGCATGGCAGGCGTATCACTGAAATATAAACTGGGGCAATAAGCCATAATATAAAGTAAAAAAAAGTAATTTTAGCATAGGGTAAGATCCGCTTTCGGGGGTCATAAAGGTGTAATCATTCATTTAAACCCTTTGCAACATGAAAACAAACCGAATTATCCTTTCCGTATTATTGCTGTTGTTTATCTTTCCAGCAAATAGTGTATCAGGTCAGACTGCAGATGATTATTACTTCATCCGTGGTACCGTGCGCGATGCAAAAAGCAACAAACCCCTTCCCCATGCCTCGGTATTCGTTTCAGGAACCTACATTGGTACTGTCGCGAATATCAATGGTTATTTCTCTCTCAGGGTAAGAAAATCAGATAACCTCGAAACTTTTCGCGTCTCCTACCTGGGTTATGCCCCCAGAGAACTATCCTTTGAGGATTATTCAGGAAAAGAGAGTGACTTTCTGATGAATGTCCATTCCCTTCCCTTGCAGGAGGTGATAATAAGGCCTGTAAATGCCCGCGAACTCGTTATAAATGCGCTGGACAAGGTGGACGAAAATTATCCGCAGGAGGAATTTATGCTGACAGGCTTTTACAGGGAAGCCATTAAGCAGCGCAATGATTATATTTCCATTGCTGAAGCAGTAGTCGATATCAGGAAAGAATCCTATGGCTCTTATTCAAAAAATGACCAGGTGCAGCTTGTGAAAGGGCGCAAAAGTGCCGATGTGGTAAAGGCTGACACCCTTTTGGTTAAGCTGCAGGGTGGACCTCAGGTTGCTCTGCTGGTAGATTTTATCAAAAACAACAACATGGTGATTGGTCAGGAAATAATAGATTTTTATGATTATGAGCTGATGGATTTGGTAGTTATTGATGGTAAAACACATTATGTTATTGGTTTTACACCTCGTCTTATTATGCCGTATCCGCTTTTTATGGGAAATATTTATATTGACAACGAAAGCCTTGCCATCACCATGGCCGATTTTAGCATGGATTTATCCGATAAGAATAAAGCGAGCATGCAGTTTATTCAAAAAAAGCCTGCCCGCCTTAGATTTACCCCTACCCATACCCGTTATCAGGTCAAATTTCAGGAAATAGATGGCAAGAATTATCTTAGCTATGTTAGAGGAGATTTGGAGTTTTATGCCAACTGGAGAAGAAAAATTTTCAGAACCAAATATGCTTTGATGTTCGAAATGGCTATCATGGATAGATCTAACCAGGAATTGAGAACCTTTACCCGAAGAGAGTCTTTCGGAAGCAGATCCATTCTTGCTGACCTGGTTTCGGAATATTTTACCGACGATTTCTGGGGGGGATATAACATCATTGAACCGGAAATAGATATTGAAGAAGCGGTTAAAAAACTCAACCAAAAATTAAGCGAGACAGAATAGCTTGTTCAATATTGTGTTTTCAGTATACAGATAAAAAATGACAATAAACGAAGCTTTTGTGGATTCACCTGCCATTTCTGTAGAAGAGAGGATTAAAATGGGTGATATTACCGCTTTTGAAAATGTGTTCAGGGAGTATTATGCTCCCTTAACACATTTTGCCAACGGAATATTGAAAGACATGGAAGCGGCAGAAGAGGTGGTTCAGGATTTTTTTTATGTTTACTGGAATAACAGAAATGAGATTGAAATAAATACCTCGCTCAAATCATACCTTTACCAATCGGTGCGCAACAAGGCTTTGAAGGTCATAAGGCACGAAAATGTGAAACAAAAGTATGCAGCAAGGTTTTTAGAGGCAGCACATACTTCCCATGAAGAGAAAAATCCTTATGAGATGAAGGAATTGCAAGCTCTTGTCAATGAAGTGCTTGACAGATTGCCGGAAAGATGTAGCCAGATATTTTGCATGAATCGTTTCGACGGGCTGAAATACAGGGAAATCGCTGAACAGCTTTCAGTTTCTGTGAAAACCGTGGAAGCCAATATGGGCAAGGCATTGTGGGAGTTTAGAAAAGCACTGGCCCATTACAGGGTGTAATGAGAAACAGAGCATATTATTCCCACAAACCCGAATAGAATAAAAGTTTTAAGATGTTACCAATAACCAATTTGCCAAATTCTTTGATAATATAGCGTGTGATGAACAATAATAATATATATACCACATTTTCCGAAGATACTGCACGGTATCTGTCTGAAGAGATGAATACCCTCCAAAAGGCCGATTTTGAAAAGAGGCTAAAGGAGGATACTCATCTGCAAAATGAATTTCTGCTGATGAAAGAGCTTTGGGAAAGCATGGGGGAAGCTATTGATGAAAATGCTCCTGAGCCAGATACCGACAAAGCATGGAATCGTTTTGCCCACCGGCTGGAAGAGCAGGATAACAAAACGTCGGATCGCAGGATCAGGGTATTGTCCTTTCCCCATTGGTTAAAGTGGGCTGCCATGCTGATTGTTGTTGCCGGACTGGCTTCCTATATTGCTCTGCATACCAGGCAGGGAGAGCCAGAAAGACTTGCTTTCAGCAACAATGAAGTGCAACTGACAATGGTAAAAACCCTTGAGGATGGATCCTTGATATACCTGACCGAACTCTCCACTGTTGAATTTGACCAAAGCTTTAATCAATCGGAGAGAAACGTTTTTTTGTCCGGTGAGGGTTATTTTGATGTAACCCATAATCCTGAGAAACCCTTTAAGGTGCGCACCAATCTGGCAAGTATTGAGGTAATAGGAACCTCCTTCAATGTTAAGATGATTGGCGACAATCAAATGGAACTTTTTGTAGAATCAGGCAGGGTGAAAGTGTCTTCCTTAAAAGGAGGTAAGTCTTTAATGCTGGGAGCTGGCGAATTGCTTGTTTCAAAAAACGGTAAGATGGAGAAGTTTTACAGTGAGGATTACGATACATATTGGCGAAAAAACCTGATTCATTTTAAGGATGAAAAACTGGAAAACATTCTGTATGTGCTGAGCAGAACTTATGGAACTTTGCTTGTTTCAGATGAAAAACTAAGCCAAAGAAGGATGACGCTCACCATATATGATAGTGAGGTGCAAACCATTTGCCAGTCAATTGCTCTTTCTTTATCCGCTGAATATGAGTGGAAGGAAGATTCAACGGTTGTATTCAAAAGCCGTGATTAAATCCGGCATTATGTATTGGAATCCATCAAGCCTCTTTTAGGAATAATAAACTTCATGCTGAAAAGACAACCAGGGAATGCATGCATTTAAAAATAAAATATCGGTAGTATTTTTTATCCTGTTCTTTGCATCCGGTGGTGGGTTTTTGTTTGCAAAGCAAACTTCAGAAGCAGAAAGAACCATAAAAATAAACAGCCGTAACCTTACTTATTTTGAAGTCTTTCGGGAGATCAGCCGGCAGGCGGATTATTTTTTTATTTATGACAGCCAGCTCATAGAAAATGGAAAAAGGGCGAACATACAACGGGGGGAGCATACATTGTCCGGGCTGCTTGATGAGCTTTTAAAGGATACCGGTCTTGCCAGTCAATTTGTGGAGAAATATATTATCCTCTATAAACCCGAGGTAACCCGGCAAACATTCAAAAAAGATGAACTGAGTCCTGTTTCTGACTATTATATAGTCAGTGGCCGGGTGATTGATGCATCATCGCGGCAGCCCCTGCCGTTTGCTACGCTTGTGCAAAAAGGACGTGGCAGGGGTATTTCAACCAATCTGGAGGGGTATTTCAGCTATAAAGTACCTGCAGATTATTATGACGATACGCTCAGGATTTCCAGTATGGGATATTCGCCCCGAAATATACCCTTGCAATTGCTTACCGGGGGAACCATTGATATCTACATGGAGATTGCCCCGGTTTTTTTGCAGGAAGTAGTGGTAACCGGCTACGATCCGGTTAGGGTGTTGCTGGAAGCCCTGAGAAAAAAAGACTTTTTATACCCGGATTTTGCTGCAATGCATACCAGTTTTTACCGTGAAGGTGTATTTAAAAAAGATGAGGTGATAAGGTATTCTGAAGCTGTTTTTAATATCTATAAAGCAGCATACAAAGGCAGTGGCTCGGATCAGGTGCACCGGCTCAAATCAAGAAATTACAACAATGTAAATGCAGGTGATTCTTTATTGCTGAAACTCAAAGCAGGAGTGAAGGGAACTCTTGAGCTGGATGTAATGAAAAATCCACCCTATTTTCTATCGCCTGAATACGTTCCAGACCTCTATTTCTCCTCTTCTGGCTTTGCCGTGCACAATGAAAAACTGGTTTATAAAATTTCATTTGAAAACGCAGGGAATACTGCGGATGATATTTACCAGGGCACTATTTACATTGATAAAGAAAGTATGGCCATTGTACAGGTTGATTTCAGCATAAAAGATCAGTATTTGCGAAAGAATCAGAATAATTTTCTTGTCCGAAAAAGCAGCCAGCACCACACCCGTATTCAAAGCATTGATTATTCAATAAAATACGATTACTACAATGGCAAATATCATATCATGCATGTAAGAGGAGACCTCAGCATGCAAATCAGAGAAAAACGTAAATTGCGGGGAAATAATTATAAGGTTATTTTTGAAATGGCCACTATGAAAATAGAAACATACGATGTAAAGAGATTCCGTCCTCGTGACAGGCTAAAGACCCATTCCATCTTTTCAGACCAGAGTTTTTCGTATGATGCCGATTTCTGGGATGATCTGAACTTTATAACTCCTGAAAAAGAAATTCATCATTCCTTACAGCGCATCAGTGCGCGCATAGAGAGCATTGAAGAGCGGTGAAGGAATGGTTACGGACTGCTATCGATAAACATCATCCCTATCCGAAGAATCAGTTGCATCGCTTTTTTCTTCAGGGGGTTGTTCATTTATCAGCAAAACCTGCCATGTGTTAACGGGAATCAATCGCATTCTGATTGGGCGTTGTTGGGTTGTTTGACGGGGTTGTTGTCTGTTGCGGTCAGATATGTTGGGCCTTGTGGCTACACCCCCTCCACCTTGCTGCCCGGCCAGTTGTGCCTGGTGCAACTGCGAAACAATGCCAATGCTGATGCGTTGCAACTCTTCACCCGAAACTCCCATCTGGTCAAAAGCAAATCTTATCAGGTAAACCAACTCATTGTTATCATCCATGAAAAGTTTTACGTTTTCTGTGCTGGCAAACCTGGTCCCTTTGTTGTCTCTAACAACAGCCTCACGCAATCTGATGGCTTCTACCCATTGAGATGGGTCAAACATTAGTGCTGGCTGTATTGTGTCGGAAGATTTTGTTGCATTCTCTGCAGGGGTGGCGTCATGTCTTCTGAGCATCTCAGCCCGTGCTGCCGGGATGGATATGCCAAACTTTTGATTTTTCTTGGCCTCAGGATCAAAGAATACCGTCATTCCATTGATTACCAGGCTTCGTATGGTTAATGTATCGGAAGTGCGTATCTCAAGCCAGATACTGTCTGCATCATGAATGCTTCTTGTTTTAATCCTGCTGTCGGGCAAAAAGCTAAATCCTTCAAGAGAATCAGTCTTCATTACGCTTTGTTCTTCAATATGATAACTGCTCCTCACAGCACCAGGGGTAACCATTTTAGAACTACAGGAATGGAAAGTAATCATTGCCGCCAAAACGATGAGGGCGGCCAGATATTTTCTACTATACATAAGTTATTACTTATTAATGATTGGGGTGTCTTTTTTTACAAAGGTAAAACTAAAATACAACATCAAATTGTATTCCACAGATGATTTACAATCTATACTTTACCAAATATTATGGATTAGGAGTTATCATGCTTAACCATGGTGGCCAGCACTTCTGCCCACTGTTCAGAATCGTTAAGGCTTTGGGTCCAGTTGAAGACCTCTCCACCGTTTTCCAGGAAAATATCCCGGTATTCTTCCCCAATCTCTACAATGGTTTCCAGGCAATCGGTAACAAAAGAGGGACTAACCACCAGCAGGCTTTTTATTCCCTGCTCTGCTTTTTCTCTGATTGCCACATCGGCAAATGGGCTGAGCCAGTTTTTGGAAAAACGAGACTGAAAAGCGGTGGAATATTGGTCAGGGCTTAGGTTGAGTTGTTTTGCTATCATCCGGGTAGTGGCATAGCAGGTGGCATGGTAGCAGAAGGCGTTTTCAGGGTTGACTTCTTTAGTGCAGTTAAAGTGAGAGCAATCTTTGTTCTGATGGGTAGCATTCACATGGCTTAAAGGAAGACTGTGATAGCTGAAAATAATGTGCTGGTATTTCTCAGGTTGCATTTCTTTTGCCTTGTCTGCAAAACACCGGATAAAGCCAGGTTGATCATAGAATTGCCCCATTACTTTTACCTGTGGGATTACATTCCATTTACTGATAAGGCTCATTGCCAGATCAATAATGGATCCGGATGTGGAGGAAGCATATTGGGGAAACAAAGGCAAAAGGATGATTTCTGAGAATTTCTTCTTTTCAGCCTCGGTTAAAACCTTTTTCAATGACGGTTTGCCATAGCGCATGGCGGTAATGACTTCGTATTCATTGCCCAGCCTTTGCTGAACTTTTTCTCTCAGACTTTTTGAAATCCAAAGCAGGGGAGAACCCTTTTCAGTCCATACCTTTTGGTAAAGCCTGGCCGATTTGGGAGCCCTGAAAGGAACGATGATGCCGTTTACCAGCATCTTGCGACCAAGATACGGCAATGTAATCACCCTGCCATCTCCCAGAAACTCACTGAGGTATCTTCTTACTGCCGATGCGGTAGGCTGGTCGGGGGTACCGGTGTTGACGAGAATAACTGCTTTTTGGTTCATGTTATCTGTTGATTATCAGTTCTGCCAGCATTTTTCCCTGCTTAGCCCTGTCGGCCATACCAATGCCATCGCGCATATTACCTCCCAGCAGCAGCCCGGGGTATTGTTTTTCTATCTTTTCGATGGTTTCAAATCGCACTCCGCTGCTCACCTCGTATTGGGGTATGGCTTGACGATAGCGGGTTATTTTGAACAGATTCGCTTGGAATCCTGGCAATTGCATCAAATCTGCAATTTCTCTTTTCACCACCTCTCTGACTTGTTCATCTGAAAGCTCAGTAATCTTTTCGTTTCTTATACCCCCCATGAAAACCGTAAGCAGAGCACCGTCTTTCGGTGCACGGTCCTCAAACAGAGTTGACATGAACAATACGCCCAGCACATCCCTTTTTTCTTTTGAAGGAATCAGCCCTCCGAAACCATCCAGATCAATGCCTTCCCAGCGGTTGAAGCCCAGCGTTATTTCAATGATTTTAGCATAAAGCAGGTTGGTGATTTTATCAAGGTCGTTTTTTGGTAAAAACGGATAAACCTCGGGAAGTTCAAAAGAGCTGCCGGTAAAGACTACGTTGCTGGCAAGTATGGTGTGCGTTTCTCCCTCATGCTGCCAGGATACCTTGTATTGTTTCCCATTGGGTTGAACTGTAGGGTTGGCAATGTTGAACCTGAAATTTTCCTTGCCTGCTTTTTCATAAAGTGCATGGGCGAGGTTGCTTAACCCCCCTTTGGCTGAAAATACTTTTCGGGTGATTTTTTTATCTGCTTCAGATTTTTTCTGGAATTGTTTTTTGATGGCACCCCCAATGAAGCTGCCATAATCCTGCTCCAGATTGTAAAGTTTGGGAAGGGCATATTTGGGAATCAGGATGTCGGGGTCTCCGGCATAAACACCAATAATGAAAGGGTCGATAGCATAATCCAGAAAGCTTTGGCCCATGCGTCTTTTTACCAGTCCGGAAAGGGATTCATGAGGGTTTTTTCCTTTGCTGCGGAAAGGTTCTCCCAGCAACCGGAACTTATCTTTCAGGGAAAAAAGAGGAGTCTTGATGCCGGCCATCAAACCCGAAGGCAAAGGCTCCCATTGCCCGTTTTTCAGGATGTATCTTTTTTGTGCATGCTCGTTGGCAGTCTCCAGCTCACAGAGGCCCTGCAAATCTTCAAACAACTCCACAATTTCACTGCTTCCGATAACGCCGGTGTTGGGGCCGGTTTCATAGACAAATCCATTCTCTGTGTGTGTTTGAATCACCCCTCCGGGATGGCTGTTGCGATCCAGTACAAGGAAGTTGCTTCCTGCTTTTTGCAGGAAATGGGCAGTGCTTAGTCCCGTAAGACCTGCTCCGATGATAAGGGTGTGTATGGATTCGTTTGTATTCATGAGCGTGTGTTATGGGGTTTTTCAAGAGAGGGTGACCTTTTCAGACCGTTTTGGAAAACTGGCCATTGGTTGATTGTGAAAGCAGTGGGTCAAACTCCATGGCAATATTTCGCACTACCAAAAAGCCGTTTTCCTTCAGACGGATATGGTCCTTCCCAATCTCAAGCAAACCGTCTTCCAGGTAGGGTTTGAGTTTTTCCTTATTATAGCCGACAATGGTTTTCAATTCTTTGGTGGTTATGCCAAAATCACCCGCAATATCATTAAAATCCAAAAAACCATTGCACATGATTTCATTAATGACTGTTCTTCTGATGGTATCTTCAGGGGTAAGTTCATAGCCTCTTTCTATGGCAAAGCCTGTTTGGTTGATGCTATCGATGTATTTTGTTGTATCTTTTATGTTCTGATAATACCCCCCTTGCAGCTGGCTGATGGAGGTAGCCCCAAAGCCATACACCTGCCCTGTAGTTTCACGGGTGCAATATCCCTGGAAGTTGCGGTGAAGTTTTTTGTTTTTCATGGCAATGGTAAGCTCATCACCAGGCTTGGCGTAATGGTCCATCCCAATGGCTATGTAGCCGTTTTCTGTAAGCAGATTGTAGGCCGTTTCGAACATGGCAAGCTTATCTTCTACTTTTGGCAGTCCGATATCCTCCAGGACTTTCTGGGCAGATTTTACCCAGGGCACATGGGCATAGGAGAAAGTGACAATCCTGTCGGGGGATACATCAATGGCTTTGCGGATGGTCTCTTTAAAAGATGCAGGTGTTTGTCCGGGTAAGCCATAAATCAGGTCCATGTTTACCCCTTCCATGCCACTGGATTTCATGTGGCTGATAAGCTTTTCAACGGGGTAGAGAGAAGGTTTGCGGTTCACCAGCTTCAGTACCTCTTCATTAAAATCCTGTATCCCCAGGCTGAGCCTGTTGAATCCCATAGACGCAAGTTGATCGATATGTTCAGGGTTGAGATAAGCCGGATTGCACTCCATGGCTATTTCTGCTTTGGGGGCAGGGTTAAAGGTTCTGAGCAGGGTATTCATGATTTTCTCCACATGCTTCAGGTCGATGGAGTTGGGTGTTCCTCCTCCCCAATGAATCTGGGTAAGGGGCCGGGAAGTGTCCAGCAGTTCGGAAACTGAACTGATTTCCATGGCCATCGCTTCCATATACTGCTCAATCAATGCATTGCCTGGAAAACAACTGGTATTGCATCCGCAAAAATGACAAAGCTGCTTACAGAAAGGGACATGCAGGTAAAGGGAAATGTTTTCGGGTTGCTGCAGGTTGGATTGCACCACCATGGTCTTGTAATTCTCTGCAGAGACACCATCATGAAAAAAAGTAGCCGGGGGATAGCTTGTGTAGCGTGGCCCCGGCTTGTTATATTTTTGAAGTAGTGAGATGTTCATAATAATAAGGGAAAGTATTTACAGTCAATGTTGGTGAGGATTTCTTCACCAACCTTATGTAAAGTTAGTCAATTAATCCCAGTGCGTCTGCTTCACAAAGTCCACCACAAATTTTACATTTTCTACCGGTATGCCGGGCACAAGTCCATGGCCCAGGTTGAAAATCCATTTGTCTTCCTGCTTGTGAAAAGGGACGTATTTATAGAGCTCTTTGCGAATGGTTTCCTTATCGGCAAATAACACTCTCGGGTCAAGATTGCCCTGCAGTCCCACATTTTTGTCCACCATCTTGCGTGCTGTGTAAAGATCTGTTTGCCAGTCAATACTCAGAAAATCGCAAATATCATGATTCATGTGCTGTATTCCAGTTCCAATTCCTTTGGGGAAAAAGATAAATGGAGTGCCCGTTTCGCGCACTGCGTCTGCTATCCTTTTCACCGAAGGCATAAACAGTTCGTTGTACCAGCTGAAAGGAAGACTGCCGGCATGGGTGTCGAAAAGCTGGAAGGCAGAAACCCCGTGTTTTATTTGTTCCAGAGCGTAATGAATAGTCAGATCTGTTACAGCTTCGGTTATTTTGCGGGTAAGGGCTTTCTCTTTGAAAAAAAATCTCTCGGCGTCAGCGAAATTGGAGCGGGTTCCCAGCCCCTGAATCATAAACAACATCACTGTGAGGGGTGCACCGCAGAAGCCAACGAGGGGTGTTTTATTATTCGGCGTTTGCAGAATCTGGTCAATGGCCTTGTAAATGTATTCGAGTTTCTCCGGTTCGGGGTTAAGCCTTTCCAGTGGATGTTGCACATCCTTGAGGGGTTGCTCGAAAACAGGCCCCTGGTCAGTAAAATCAAGGCCCATGCCCATGGCATAGGGGATGACCAGGATGTCGGAGAATAAAATAGCTGCGTCTACACCCAGATCGTCGATGGGCAATAGTGTTACTTTGGCCGCAAGTTCCGGATCTTTCATCAATTGCCAGAAGGTATGTTTTTCCTTTAAAGCCTGATAGGAGGGGAGTACTCTGCCCGCCTGGCGCATAAACCAAACGGGAGGTCGTTCGGTGGGTTTACCCTTAAGGGTTTCAAGAAATATATTTTGCATCAAATGGGTTCTTATCTGTATGGTATCGTTGGATAAATTGTTGTTTTAAAGCATCTTTAATGCCTGCAGGCTGGCTTCAATGGTTTTTTCAATCTCTTCATCTGTGATGCTTGCCGGTATAAATGCCGCTTCATACTGAGAAGGGGGCAAATAAATCCCTTGTTCAAGCATAGCTCTGAAATACTTTCCAAATTTTTCGGTGTCAGAGGTGCTGGCATCATCAAAGGATTTAACCTGTTCTCTTTCCGTGAAGAAAAGGGTAATCATTGAACCAACTCTGTTTATAACACCTTTGTGACCTGTTTGTTTCAGGTTTTCTCTTAATCCTGCTTCAAGTTTTGCTGATTTTGCTTCAAGGTTGTCATGGAAGCCAGGCGTTTCATCAATGATTTTCAGGGTTGCCAGTCCGGCTGCCATGGCCAGCGGATTGCCCGAAAGGGTTCCAGCCTGGTAAATGGGTCCTGCCGGAGCAAGGTGTTCCATGATTTCTTTGGGACCACCATAAGCCCCCACCGGCAGGCCCCCGCCAATGATTTTGCCCAGGCAGGTAATGTCGGGAGTAATGCCAAAATATTCCTGTGCACCTCCTTTTGCCAGGCGGAATCCGGTCATTACTTCATCAAAAATCAGCAGCGCACCATATTTTTGGGTCAGTCCGCGAAGTCCTTCCAGAAATTCCTTGTCGGGAATAACTACGCCCATATTTCCAACTACCGGTTCCAGGATAACGGCAGCAATATCACTACCATAGCTTTCAAACAGCTTTGCCACCCCTTCCAGGTCGTTGTATTTTGCTGTAAGGGTGTCTGCTGCCGTACCTTTGGTTACGCCGGGACTGTCGGGCAATCCAAGGGTCAATGCACCGGAGCCGGCTTTGATAAGAAAACTGTCGGCATGTCCGTGGTAGCATCCTTCAAACTTGATAAACTTGTCGCGCCCCGTGTAGCCTCTTGCCAGGCGCAGTGCACTCATGGTGGCTTCTGTGCCGGAGTTAACCATCCGCACAATCTCCATGGAGGGCTTCATCTTTTTTATCATTTCGGCCATGTTGGTCTCTCCAATGGTAGGCGCTCCATAGCTGGTGCCTCTCTGCGCGGCATCTGTGATGGCTTCAATTACTCTGTCATCAGCATGACCCACAATCATAGGGCCCCAGGATGACACATAGTCGATATATTCGTTTCCATCGATATCCCACATGCGGGAGCCTTTGGCTTTGGCAATAAATACGGGGTTTCCGCCAACACTGCGGAAGGCGCGTGCAGGGGAGTTTACTCCTCCCGGTATACTGTTTTTTGCTCTCTGAAATTCCTGGATGCTGTTGTTGTGATTCATAGTTTTTATAAGGGTTTGTTTTGTTGTTGATTTGGAAACAAAAGTTGATGGTAATGACCTGATGGTTTCATTATTGAAACAAAAACACAAACTATTATTACCTGGCGAATGTTGAAAACCGGTGGTAACATTATGTCTTTTTCAGGGGCCGGATTTTCAGGCCACGCAAACTTAATAAAAATTGCACATTTTCTGATTACGATTCAGGGATAAAAAAGCTTATTGATAAAACTACTTTGACAGATTAAGACTCGTTTAGTGTAACCGCTACGCGGTATTTGAAAACTTGCAACTATTTCACTTTCTACAATAATGAAGCCGCTACGCGGCAGCAATTAAGGTAATCAAACCTTCTTTATTAGTTGCCCGGTATACTATTGTAGAATCATTGCATGCTGGTTTGGTTCATTACCCTGTAGAGGGTTAATATTTTTCAGTATGATTATCTGCAATCTTGCCAGGCTTTTTTTTTAATCGAAATCAAGTTATTCTCTGCAAATTGCGCTGTCATTTTGTTGGCTTCAATTTCCGGAATATTTTCGCAGCGCATAAATCAATTTATATCCTCCTGATTACAAAGGTTCCCGGGCCGCTGGCCCTGGGCTTTAGTTAATTGGAAATGCAGCAAAGCCTGGGCTGTAGGCCCTTAACTATTGTAGAAATAAGTTGTTTAAAAGCGAAATGCGCTGCGGTTTAAATTCCATTAAAGAACTGATTTTAATGTCAGCGCAATAGCAGTTTTATTGTTCGAGGTATTGAATTCGGGATTTACTGGCAGAAATGCGGATGATCATGTTTTTTAGATATTGAATGTGTAAGGTAGAAATAATAGAACAATTGTATAATGCTAAGGAAATTGTGTTTCTTTTTGCAGTAAGTAGAGTTAAAAAGTTTTTTCCCCTTTAAGCCACTGAGCAATTTCCTTAGCGTGATAGGTAAGAATAATATCTGCTCCGGCCCGTTTGATGGATTTCAGGATTTCTTTGGTAATGCGTTCACCGTCAATCCACCCTTTTTCTGCAGCAGCTTTTACCATGGAGAATTCTCCGCTCACGTTATACGCTGCGATGGGGATGTTGTAAGTGTCTTTGGCCCTGCGAATGATATCCAGGTAAGAAAGAGCCGGTTTCACCATGATAATATCTGCCCCTTCTTCAATGTCCAGTTCTATTTCGCGCATGGCTTCGTTGCTGTTGGCCGGGTTCATCTGGTAGG
>RECE01000223.1 GCA_007694165.1 Bacteroidota bacterium | reverse complement strand
GTGCTTGCAAGAAAACGCCAATTGCTGCCCCGCGAAGAGGCGGGGTAGACTGTTATGCTTGCCTTCAAAACAGTCATTTACGAAAAGTGATACTACAATATTCAACCTAACAAAAAATGTAACCGCTTGTTTTTCCGGTCTTATATCAACTTGCTTGCCCCATGTGCATGCCACCGGGGGATGCCTTTGTTAAGCTGTTTGCAAACCTAATGGATTTTTTCCTGTTGAATACCTAAAATCTACATAAAAAAATGCCTCATACAAGAAAAGTAAAAATCGGGAACACGGAATTTGACCACATTCCCCTGATCCTTGCCCCCATGGAAGATGTAACCGACCCGCCCTTCAGGGTGTTGTGCCGGGAAAAAGGGGCCGACTGGGTATTTTCTGAATTTATCTCAGCCGACGGGTTGATTCGCGACGCGGCCAAAAGCCTGGTAAAAATGGATATTTATCCGGGAGAACGGCCCGTATCCATCCAGATCTTTGGGGCACACATTGATGCCATGGTGGAGGCTGCCCGCATTGTGGAGCAGGCCGGCCCCGATTTTATTGACATCAACTTTGGCTGCCCGGTGCGCAAAGTAGCTGCCAAAGGTGCCGGTGCCGGTATGCTGCAGGATATTCCTAAAATGGAAGAGATGACCCGGCAAATTGTTAAAGCCGTAAAAACTCCTGTTACGGTAAAAACGCGCCTGGGATGGGACGAAAACTCCAAACACATCCCCGAAATTGCCGAGCGACTGCAGGACACAGGAATTGCCGCCCTCACCATTCATGGCCGCACCCGCAGCCAGTTTTATACAGGAACCGCTGACTGGACCCTCATCGGTGAAGTGAAAAACAACCCCCGAATATACATTCCCATTATCGGGAACGGAGATATCAAAGACCCGGTATCGGCACAAACATTTCTCACAAACTATGGTGTAGACGGATTGATGATTGGCAGAGCCACCGTGGGCAACCCCTGGATTTTCGAACAAATCAAACATTACTTCCGTACCGGGGAAATCCTTGCCCCCCCCACCCTTGCCCAACGGGCACAATTATGCAAAAAACACCTGCAAATGTCAGTGCAATGGAAAGGAGAACGCACGGCAGTACTGGAAATGAGGCGCCATTACTGCACCTATTTCAAAGGGATAAAAAACTTCAAACCCATACGCATGAAACTGGTTACCACCTGGTCTGCGCAAGAGGTATATGATATCATTGACCGGGTTGCTGTGACTGATCCTGAAGCTTTTTAAAAAACGTATCTTTCAGTTTTCCTTCTTCAAAATAATCCAGTACATCTTCTTTGGTGAGGTCTATCCAGTATGCATGCATTCCGGCCTTACGTGCCCCTTCCACATGCTGCAGGGTGTCGTCGAAGAAGAGGGTTTCCGACCCCTTCAGCCCGTTTTGGGCAAGCACCCATTGAAAGGTCTCCACATGGGGCTTGCGCATACCGATTTCGTGCGAAAGGTATTGCTTCTCAAACAGCTGCTCGAGACTATCATACCCATGCTCTCTTTTGAGGTTTTCAGAATAGGCTGGAAAATGGATCGCGTTGGTATTGCTCAACAGGAAAGTGCGGTAATGTTTGCGGGTTTTTTCCAGCAACGGTATTTTCTGCGGGGGGAAATCCAGCAACATGGCATTCCATGCCTTATCAATGTCGGCATCACTGAGTTCAAGGCCACTGGACACCCTTATTTCATCACGAAACCCATCAAGGGAAACTGACCCGGTATCCATCCTGTCGAAAAGATGAGTATGCCTGGCTTGTGTAAAAAATTTATCAAATCCGTTTACACCCAGATCTTTGAAAGCATCAATGGTTAAATGATAATCAATATTCAGCAATACGCCGCCCAGATCGAAAATGATATTTTTTATGGTCATAGCCTGTGTGTATTTTAAAAGGGCAAAAATAAGGGTTTTATGCCATTGTGCAATTGCAAATGAATTAACTTTGCCTGTAAGCAATCCGGAATAGTTAATGCTCCAATTTTACGCTCATGATAAAGAATACAGAATATACAGCCCTGGTGCTGGTGCGCAGGGAATCCTTTTATGAATGGTTACAGATGGCCGTTCACCAGTCAGGAGAAGAGTCAGAAAGCACCTTTGAAGGAGATTATGGTACCTACCTGGTAAAAGGGGTGATAACTCCAGAAGATGTTTACGCATTCCTGCAGTCAGGCTACCGCGAAATATTTGAAAACGAACTCAGCCAGTGGTACGATCGTGCATTCTGGCCGCACGAACTTACTCCCGAACTGTTTCTCGAATTTTTTGAAGTGCAGGTACACCGGCAGGTGTATCATGCAGGGTAACTCACCCCCTGCCAGGCACACAGAAAACCTCATAGTAAACGCAACTTCATTATGCTTGAATATATTGCCCTGGCATTCTCCGTATGGTTTGCCGGCTTTTTCCCTTTTTTCGAAATTTATGTGGCCATACCCTATGGTTTTGTCATTGGGCTGGACCCCTACTCTGTTGTTTTCTGGGCTGTTTTGGGAAATTTCATGCCCGTACCCCTCATAGAATATGGATATGGCTGGCTGGAGAAGTTCGAGCGCTTTCGCCGCTGGCAACTAAAACTTATCAAACCTTCGCTGGAAGAAAAAATCAACCGCAAGGGGAAATGGTTCATTGCTGTTTTTACTCCCTGGATAGGTGTATGGGCAGTTGCCGTAACCTGCAAAGCATTGAAGGTGAGAAAAGACATTTTGATGCTGTACACCTTTGTGGGGATTGCTGCCTATGCCATAGTACTGGCCCTTTTGATAGCGCTGGGGATAACGGTGGCAGGCTGATGAAAAAATCAAATTTTATTTGCAATAATAAAATAAACTTACTTATCTTTGCACACTCAAAAACAGGTGCCAAACATTAAGTTTTTGTAGGGCCCATAGCTCAGTTGGTTAGAGTAGCTGACTCATAATCAGTTGGTCCCTGGTTCGAGCCCAGGTGGGCCCACCAACAGAAAACCACTTTCGATTCGGAAGTGGTTTTTTATTTAGCATACCCACAAGCTCTACCTCCGCTTAAGAAATGGCTAAGGAGATTACCTGATTATACTGATACATATTCAATATAAAAACCTAAGGAATCCTTTCACGGATCACCCTCTCGGTTCTACGGCGCTCTGCTTCAATTTGTTCAATCTCTTTTTCGATCTCTTCAACTCTGCGTGAGCGTCTTTCAAATTCTTCCTCTGATATTTCACCCCTTCTGCGACGTTCTTCAATAGTTTCGCGGGCTTCTTCAACGCGTGTGGTGGTGCGGCGAACGCCCTCTTCCACCTCAGCAGCAACTTCGCGGGTTACCTGTTCTTTCTCTTGTTTTGAGCGGGCTGCAGCTGCGCGTGCTTGTCCGAAGTCACGGCCATGCATTCCGCCTTTGTCGCGACCGTAGGCATGTCCGCGGGGTTCGGCTTTATCAGCTTGCTGCCCGGCACGATCGCGGGCCTGTTCAGTTTGCTGACGACCATGCTCAGCGGATTCCTGTGCCTGCTCACGGGCCTGCTGTCCACGATCCTGACCCTGTTGTCTTTGTTCTTCAGCCTTTTCCCGGGCCTGTTCTTTTTTCTCCTGCCCTCTGCCCTGTTCCTGTGAGCGGGGATTCTGTGCCATTAATGCAGCAGTTACCAGGAGAATTCCTGTAAAAATCAATAATTTTTTCATAGTGTTTTGGGGGATTTAATCAACATCCATTAATTCCTCAAGCTCAGCCTCAATTTCGGCAATTCTTTCATTGAGCTCAATGTTTTTATCCAGGGCTTCTTCCAGATCGGCTTCAAGCTGCACCCGGGTATCGCCTTCTTCCGTCTGGCGCTCTCCTTGTCCGGCACAGCCCATTGTAAAGACTGCAACCAGCAAAATCACAAAATATTTCTTCATGGTGTAAAGGTTCTTAAGATTATAGGTGAAGTTAAGAAAATATTGGATGGTAATAAAATATAAGACTACCCTGCGTGAGTATCTGAATGTAATTTGCTGATTTTCTGCATCTTTGCAGGCCAGATAAAGGTTTGGCCCCAAGATAATCGCGTGCTGTTACCTTTTCAGCTTCGTCATCAAATCCTTGATTACTGGCAAGATCATAGCGCAGTCCCCTTTGCACCATCCCCTTTCTCCCAGGTTTTTTTGTGTCGAAACATACGCTGCACCGATGGTCTCTTCAAAATCAAACTATAAACACATGAACCGAGCCATGACAATAATCATTGACACACACTCGGATGATTATAATATACACCGAGCTAAAATAGTTGTGGCTACTTATTGTTGGCGAGCTCCATCTGACCAACTTAATCAAATTTTAAACAGATGAAACGAATTACCTGCCTGGAAAGAGATGGTATTACGAAATTGATTATCAAAGTTGGATTAATCCTTACCATCCTCCCTATCGCTGCCAAAAAAATGCTGCAACATTTGCTGGAAGTCATCTCTTTTTACCGGTTTCGCGAGGTACTCATCCATACCCTGGGCCATATATTTTTCGCGATCTCCTTCAAATGCATTGGCACTCAGCCCGATGACAGGTGTTTTGATAATGGCAGATAATCTGGTTCATACCGTTTCCATAGCCAATATAACCAGTAAGGTTTTCAGCAATTTATCATGCAGATTATTGAGCATTAATTTCTTTACATAAAAAAAGGAAATATAAGCCCAGGAAAGTACCAACAAAAGATAAATTGCAGGGGTGAATTAATTAAAATATGTCATATTTAATTCGTTTTAGTCAAACAAAAGAATACCAATAACCGATGGAAGAAAAAGATAAATTCTAAAATCTTATTTGATACCTTAGAGTTGGAATTGGAATGATTCGCTGTTGGTGAAAAGATGATTGTGTTAATTCCCGCTTGGTATTCAAACGATTCTCTTCGCCCGGAAAAATGACAGGAAATATTAAATTGCCGGATTACCTTCAAAAATTTTAAATCTTTTTGGGTATAATAAAGTTACAAATATTCAGCTAAAAAAGTAGATTTCCACAACTTTTCAAACGTTCGAAAAAGCAGGTGTTAGGAAACACCTTTCCTCATTCACATTTTAATTGTAAAACCTGTATCTTTGTAATACTCACAATGATAATGAAGGAGTCAAGGCTTAGGTTATTGAACAAATCCTATAAAAAATTAAAGGCCTGACATAGGCTGAATTAATTAAATTTATTGCTTTACTTTAATAATCCTGATTATGATACGTACGATCGTAACACCTGATAAAAACTATCTTTCTTTCAATATACCTGAAAAGTATATTGGAAAAAAAATGGAAGTAATTGCCTTTGTTATAGATGAACCTTTGGATGATGTGATTTATACCACCAAAAGCAGTAAAAGTTTTTCTTCCGTTAAATTAAATACCAAAGATTTTACATTTAACAGAGATGAAGCAAATGAGCGATAATTGTTTTATTGATACCAATATCCTTGTTTACTGCTATACGAATGACGAACCGGTTAAACAGCAAAAAGCTTTGGATATTGCCAATAATCCCGATTTGCAAAACGGACAAGTGATTCAAAACAGCCTTACTATCATAAATCCCTTTAAATAAAAGCAACTATTCATCCTACCGGAAAAACGACAGGTTTATTCAAAGGCAGTCCGCTGTAAAGACGTGCCTGCACGGCAGGTCTCTCTTTCACCCCCACCGAAACCCTGTACAGACGCGGGCGCGTCTCCAAATCCTTGAAAGGGACAGGTCAAGGCCTGTTTCAATATTGGCTGAATAATAATTATGGGTTTAAATACAGCAATATTTGCTGCTATTTTCTTATTTTTTGTAAATTGATAGACACAAGAAACAAGTAGTTCTAAATATTCCAGACAAAACGTACCTCACTTTTATAAATCACATTAAAAGCAAGTTTGCCGATATTCAGATAAAAGAGACTGGATCTGCAACCAAAGAGGAAGTAGCTGAAGATGATAGCATTTGCGATAGCAGTGAATCTTTCGTAACTTTGTTCAGCAGTTATCATAATTAACATCAGCATGATGAATGTAATTTTAAAAAACAAACCATGCAAAGAATTGTAATAGACATACCAGACCATAAAGTTAATTTCTTTCTGGAATTGGTAAATAACCTTGGTTTTAAAAAAGTGAAACAGATTTCTAAAGAGCAAAAGCAATTTGTTGACGATTTGCAACATTCTTTAGAACAGGTGAAGCAACATCAGGAAGGAAAAATAAAGCTTCAGTCAGCAAAAGAATTTCTCGATGAGCTTTAATGTTGTTGTCACCATCCCCCCATCTCCATCGCACTTTAATAACGCAGAAACACCTCCAAATCCCTGTTGTATAGGCATTTGGATCAGACTAAAGAACACAAAAAGGAATACCACCCCCAATAAAACCCATCCGCCATAAAACTACCTGATAACGGTCATATAGTGTACATTAGCGAACAGTTGCTGCACGTTTTCGAAGCATCTAAGGTTTTGTTCTTTGGGGACAGGTTTTGCAATTGCCTGCATTACTGTACTCTATACATTTTGGCACACAAGATGGACATTCTGCTATATTTACCATAAAATTCTACGTGCTCCAAATGAACTGGAATTACCTTAAAATCGCCTGGAGAATCCTCCTGAAAAACCTGAAATACACCGTAATAAATGTTGCCGGGCTGGGGCTTGGATTCTCTGTATCAGTACTTTTAATTGTCTTTGTTTTTCACCAATTGAGTTTTGACCGGTTTCACGAAAAATCCGATCGAATCTACAGGGTAACCCTTCATGGGTCAATGGCAGACGGGAAACTCCTTTCGGCTGCCTTTACCAGTGGTGATATTGCCAGTTACATCGCAGATGAAGTACCCGAAGCAGAGCTGGTTTGCAGGGTTTACAACTGGGGTGCCATGGAGGTTATTGCTCAGGAAAAACGGTTTGCGGATAATAAATTGCTGTGGGTAGATTCCACATTCTTTGATATTTTTACGTTTCCTCTTCTTAAAGGCCATCCTGAGCATGCGCTCAAAGAGCCCAACAGTGTTGTTTTGACACAATCTGCAGCGAATAAATTTTTTGGAGATGAAGACCCCATGAAGCAGACCCTCAGGATAAGAGGGGATACCTATCAGGTTACCGGTCTCATGCCAGACCCTCCTTCCACATCCCACCTGCAATTTGACATGCTGGCTGCTTTTCACTCCCTGGAAACACAGGAGTTCAACATTATACAAAACAGCGGAATCTCCTTTCCGACCTACATTCTGAAGAGAGAGGGTGCAGATTCGGATGTCCTAAGGGAAAAAGCATCCCATGTGGCCGACCATTATTTCAACGAACGTTTTCATCTTATAGGGATGAGCGGAACGCACAGCCTGCAGCCCCTGAACAGAATCTATCTGCACTCGGGTTTTGGTTTTGACACTGCCGTTACCGGAGACATCCAGCATATTTACGTTTTATCATTTCTTGCCCTCGCGGTGATTGTTATCGCGGTATTCAATTTTGTAAACCTTGTTACCGCACAGTCAGAAAAACGCATGCGTGAGATTGGCATGCGCAAAGTAATGGGAGCCATCCGTAAAGACCTCACTTTGCAGTTTATTGGCGAATCTGTTCTTATGGCATTCATGGCCTTTTTGTTGTCGTTAGGGCTCAATGAAATTCTCATCAACGAATTTTCATTCCTTCTGGATGAAAATCTCCGTCTTGAATACTGGTACCACCCCGGGCTGCTCCTCTCAATTGTTTCTATGGTGCTGATTACAGGAATTCTGGCGGGCTTATATCCTGCATTATATCTATCAGGCTTTCAACCTATTGCTGTGCTGAAAGGTTTAACAAAAAGCTCACTGGCCAGTCAACTTATTCGTAAGGTGTTGGTCATATTTCAGTTCTCTATCTCTATCTTTCTCATTACCACTGTACTTTTACTCAATCGCCAGGTAGATTATATGCAAAGCAAAGACCTGGGATTCGGCCGTGAAAACCTGGTATCAGTGCGGGGTCTCACCCAAAATATTCGCAATGCTTATCCTGCCTTAAGATCAGAGCTGTTGCAACACCCTTCCATTACCCATGTGGCAGCATCGCATGAAGTACCCGGAGAAAATATGAGCCTGCAAAACAGTCGGAAAACAGAAGATCCCCCGCAATCGGCAATCATGATGTACGAAAATCGCATTCAACATGGTTACCTGGAAACTCTTGGCATACGCATCGTTGAGGGGCGTGATTTTGATCCGGAAATGGGAACCGACCGCTCTGCCATCATCCTTAATGAAACAGGTGTCAGAAAGCTTGGCCTGGAAAACCCCATAGGTGAAGAAATTGTGTTATGGGAACATACCGGTAAAATCATTGGCGTAGTGGCCGACTTTAACTTTATGTCATTGCACAATGAGATCGACCCCATTGCCTTTACCGTGCATGACAACTGGATATCAAGGATCAACATCCGCATGCTACCCGGGAATACACGTAACACCCTGGACTGGATCAAGGAGCAGCTCGAAAAAACAGATTCCAATTACACCTTTGAGTACTTTTTTGTTGATGACCTTTTCGCGCAAATGTACCAGCGCGAAGAGCACCTTAACAGGCTTACCCTGGCAGCTGCTATCATTGCAATCATCATCTCATTCATGGGGCTGTTTGCGCTCACTTCTTTCACCATTCAGAAACGGATCAAAGAGATTGGCATCCGCAAAACCCTCGGAGCCTCTCTTCCCCAAATTCTTGGGTTGTTGTTCCGGGATATGTGGCGCTGGATAGTCATCGGCTGCCTTGTTGCATGGCCTTTTTCGGTGTATGTGATTGCAAGGTGGCAGGAAAACTTTGCCTACCGCATTACCATAGCCGATCACTGGTATTTGTTCCTTATTGCGGGAATACTTGCCGCGATGGTAGGTACCATTGCCACCTTCACCCAGGCATGGGGAGCCTCAAAAACCAACCCCATAGAAAGCCTGAAGACAGAATAAGTACCTTAATAAACAGTATCTCAAACATTGGCTGAAAAACCCTTTAGATTTTAAAGATAAAACGTTTAAGACCCATATTCAGCAAAATTGCAGTATCTTTATACCTGTAAGTCAAAATATTAAAAACAAGTACAGCACAGTTATCTGTAAAAGCTAAAGAGTGTTTTTATACTGAAAATTATCAAATCAAAAATATGATTCGGACGATAATAAAAGCTACAGGTAGAAAGATAACCATTGACATCCCTGAAAAGTATATCGGGAAAGAGCTGGAAGTAATAGCTTTTTCACGAGACGAAGGTCTTAATGATAGTGAAAAAAATAAGAAAGTTTCCTTTACGGTCCTGCACACAGAATTTAAGAATTATAAGTTCAATAGGGATGAGGCAAATGAAAGATAAGATCTTTTTAGATTCTAATATAATCATTTATGCCCATACGGACCTGGAGCCTGACAAGCAGATAATTGCACAAAAGATTATATCTGAAAAGACAACCGTTTTAAGCACCCAGGTTCTCCAGGAGGTAGCCAATACATTAACCAGGAAATTTAAGCATAGTTGGAAGGACACTTCAAGAGTCCTTGATGAAACAGCAACAAATAATATTCTGTACACCAACACAATAGAAACCATAATGTTAGCTTGCAGTATAGCTGAAAAATATTCATTCTCATTTTATGACAGCCTCATAATCGCCGCTGCACTTGATTTTGGATGTGAGACTCTTTATTCTGAAGATCTGAGCGATGGACAAAAAATCGAAAACAAACTTATTGTAGTAAACCCTTTCAGGCATTAAGATTCAGTGGTTAGAACAGTTGCCGGGGTTTTATTTTGATTTTAATTGATTCCTTCCGTCTTTCTTAAAATTCATCGTTACACTCCTGACAATAATAAACGTTATTGGCATTATTAAAAGGAACTGTAGCGAAAAGAGATAAGAGAATAATAACCTGTAATACCTTTGAAAACGAAAAGAAAAATGCCGGGACCTTTTATGACCCGGCATTTTTTCGGTTTTGCGAATAAGCTTACCTGCCGTTAGCGCGTGTGCACCAACCTGCCAATAATCAGCCTGTCATCCAGTTCCAGCCTGTAAATCACAACCCCCGAAAGCTGGGTAGCTGCATTGTACTGGATGCGGTAATACTGGCTGGCTTTTACATCGCCTTCAAACAAGACCGTAATCAATGCACCTGTGGCATCATACAAGGCCAGTTTTGCATTAGCCGAAACGGTTGGTTTGAACTCGAAGGTTACATGTTGGCTGAAAGGATTGGGATAAGCCGTGAAACCGATCTCCTCAGGAATAATGGTTACCCATGTGGAGGGCTCTACCATTACCTCGGCCATTCCGGAACTGCTGTTGCCCGATGAATCGGTAACAGTGAGCGTTACGGTGTTCGGCCCAACATGGCTCTCATCGAAAGTATATTGATCCAGGCTCATTCCAGCAATCTCACAATTGTCGAAGGAACCGTCATCAACATCCTCAGCTGCAATGGTTATCGTTCCACTCTCATCCAGTTGTACAACGATGTCCCTTGTTATCACTACCGGGGCCATCTCATCAAGAACGGTCACGGTAACCATGGCTGAAGCACTCTGGCCATATTCGTTAACAGCAGTAACCTCTACCTGGTTATCTCCCAGGTTGTCGCAGGTGAACAGTTCGTTGTCAAGGCTCAGCACTATTTCGCTGCAAACATCAAAGCTTCCCGCATCTACCATTTCAACGGTAAGGGTTGCTGTACCATTTTCATCAAGGTACAGGGTTGCATCGGTAAGCACCAGCTCAGGTATAGATTCAAATACCGTAAGGGTAGTTACTGCCTCTGTGGAGCCACAATCGTCGGTATACGTATACGTGATGTCATGTGTACCCACTCCGGCGGCAGCCGCATCGAACAAACCATCGACAACACCCGGACCGCTGTATTCACCTCCGGCAGGAAGTCCTCCTGTCAATGCAAAGGGCTCTTCTCCTGCACAAACATCTGCAAAGGGCTCAAGTGTTGCCTGAGGGGTGGATTCGGTCACTTCGATGGTGGATGTCGCCACTCCTTCACCGCAGGTAGCTGTGAAGGTATAGGTGATCTCATGGACACCCAAACCTGCCGTTGAAGGATCGAATATCCCCTCCGAAATACCGGCACCACTGTAGATACCTCCGGCAGGTGTTCCACCCGTTAATGCAAATGGCTCTGTGTTGTAACAAACCGCATCATAATCCGGCAGGCTCACTTCAAAGTCAGCATCAAGAACGGTTATGGTGATGGTTGCTGTCGATGTACCACAATCATTGGTAAGGGTATAGGTCAATTCATGCGTACCGGCGCCCGCAGCCTGTGGGTCAAAAACACCTTCCGATACTCCCGGACCGCTGTAAACTCCACCTGCAGGCGATCCTGTGGTAAGTGCAAAGGGTGCATCATCCAGACATACATCGGCAATGGGCTCAAAGAATGCTTCGGGAGCTCCTTCAAGCACCTCGATGGTGGCTGTTGCTTCACCCTCTCCACAGCTGGCTGTAAAGACATAGGTAATCTGATGCACACCCAATCCGGCTTCGGCAGGATCAAATACATTTTCAGATACACCGGGACCACTGTAGGTACCTCCTGCCGGATAACCACCGGTTAAGGTAAAGGGTTCGATGTTTTCACAAACAGGGTCAAAGTCTGCAAGGGTTACTTCAAATTCCGAATCCAGCACCGTGATGGTAATGGAGGCAGAAGTACTTCCGCACTCATCGGTAAAGGTATACGTGAGTTCATGGCTTCCTGCACCGGCCTGCTGGGGATTGAAAATACCACCGGTCACTCCGGGCCCGCTGTATTCACCTCCTTCGGGCATGCCTCCTGTAAGTCCGAATGCTTCATCATCAAGACAAACATCAGCAACAGGATCAAAGGTAGCCTGGGGTGTGGCATCAAGCAGTTCCACCTCAGTATTCAGTATGAGGACACAACCCGATGCATTGGTGATATGAACATAATAGGTACCGGGTTCAGAAACTTCCAGTTCTGCCTGTTGTGCACCTTCCAGTTCTTCTTCTCCCAGATACCATTGGTACTGGTATTCGGCAATCGCATCAACAGAGAGCAACAGTGTATCACCATCACACAGGAAGTAGACCTCTTCAAGCTGCTCTTCCATATCTGGAATACCGGATATCGCAAACTGTGCACTCAGTGCCTGCACCATATCGTCTTCCAGCGAAACCAACCTTACCTGGTAGCTGCTTCCCGGTTCATAATCCAGAGGAATATACCAGTAAACCGCTCCCACAGAAGCCAGGGTGTCTGCAAAAAGTTCCTCGTATTGATCGCCGTCGGAAGTGATTTCAATCCTCACCCTTTCCACACCAAAGGAAATCCATTCTACAGACAGTTCTTCGCCAACGCAGAATACATCATCCAATGCAGGTGTATTGATGGTGATGAAAGCATCCATGTCAGGATCTATCATCGTTGTGGTTTCGGGGGCTTCTTTATAGGGCTCCAGATTGAGTACATTATCCCTTGCTCTTACAGCAAAACCGTACTCTATACCCGGTTCACCGGCGAAAGTATAGCTGTTGCCATCAATGGGACCTGCATTTCTTGTAAGGGTGCTGCCATCTTCAGATACATAGAGGAAGAAATCCCTTACCCCTGAACCTCCATCATCATCAGCTGCTGACCATGAGAGGCTGATCTGACTGGCAAACTGGAACTCATCCAGTTCATCCATTTCGCTGGAAGGTGGCAAAGCATCGATAGTATTGAATATTTCAGGAGTAATGATGGGTTCATTCACATCAAAAATGATGGATGCCTCAGCGAATATGATATCACCGGTATTGGATCCAGATTCCGGATAGATGCTGTAAGTGACAAAACCTTCGCCAATCCCTGTTGAGTCGTTCACGGCAAGGAAGCCGGTGAAAGGATCATCGGGTGTGGCACCTGTGGCCGGATCAACACTGGTAAAGAGCCAGAAGATCTGATTGTTGGAAACATTTACACCACCCACCACATCGAGATAAATATTGAGCGAATCTCTGAGATCGAGACGTGTGTTGTAAGAAGCCATACCTGCAGGAACTTCAAATACATAATCAGCAAAACCGAAGCTTCCAAGTCTGAAGCTGAGAGGATTAACGTGCTCGCTGAGATCCTGCGTGATTAGCACCACCTGTGCGGGACCTTCAGCCAGTTCGGGATCATTCTCAAACCTGATGGTATATCCCAGTTCATCATTTACTGAAACAAAACGTTCATCGCCATACCCTTCGGGTCCGAGGATATCGTTGGGGTCGCAAGAGCGCACCACAGGGCGGCAGTGAGAATTTTTCTTACTTTCTTCCCTTCTTTGCTCAAAACACTCCCCTGCACTTACCAGGCATTCAAATAAGGTTGCTGCAGCAGCAATTTTACAAGCCTGAGGTCCTAATCTGCACCATCTTGTTCCATTTCTGGCTAATGCTCTTAAACAATTAACCATCGCTTCGTCACAAGGATCCGGCATAGAAAAACGATCGTCACATTCCTGCCCTGTAACCGGCGGAGCCTGACCACAACCTGCGGGTCCGAATGGATCGGGGCCATCGGGATCGGAATCCGGATCATCCGGGAAGTCAGGGAAATCCGGGAAATCGGGAAAATCGGGTCCATCCGGGTCACAGCACGGAGGTGGAGGCGCAGGAGGATCTTCACCAGGAGGATTAGGAGCACCGGGAGGTGGAGGGGAACCGGGAGGTTCCGGGGGGCCACCCGGGGGGTTTGGTGGAGGATTCGGAGGAGGAGGACAACATGGAGGAGGATCATCTCCCGGAGGACCATCAGGCCCGTCAGGCATACCACCTGGACCTCCGGGACCGGGACCTCCGGGACCACCAGGTCCGGGACCGGCACCGCCACCCTGGCCGCCGGTACCACCAACACCTCCGGTAGGAGCATTTCCTCCGAAACCACCAGTGCCACCATCACCACCTTCGCCATCTTCACCGCCGGGGGCACCATCACCACCAGGGCCACCAGGACCACCGTCACCGCCGGTTCCGGCTTCACCGCCTTCACCGCCAGGGCCACCATCGCCGCCAGAGCCACCAGGGCCGCCATGACCACCATCACCGCCAGCGCCTCCGGCACCGCCATCCTGTCCAAAACCACCATCGCCACCAGGGCCGCCGGCACCGCCATTGCCACCTGTTCCACCAGAAACAAAGCAATGTCCACCAGCACCACCGGGGCCACCATTGCCGGGAGGGATGGTTCCGTCGCCGGGACCACCTTTTCCACCGGGGCTTCCGGGTTCACAGGCTACGCCCGGCGCTCCGGGCACGCCATCTTCTCCCACACCGGGCACATTAGCCCTGAAGCACAGGTAAAGCGTATCAGCTGTCGGGCTCATGGTTACCTCAAAAGTACCTCCGTGAACCGCATTGTAAAGCTGGAAATAATAGGAATTGACCACAAATTTATCAGGATCAAAACCCGTTATGTTATCGGCAACAAGTATGGGCCAGCAAACATCTTCTGCCGGATACCATCCTGCAAGCCTTCCCCGGTAGTTGTTATAACCCAGAGATCGCATGTAAACAGTAAAAGGACTGATGGAAGATGCTGTAATATTCAGATTTCCGTTGACCTGGATCAAATCCCAGCCCGGATACCCACCGGCAACACCCAGATAGCCATCATAGCCCGGCCAGTAAAGGGAGCGGTTGATGTCCCACAAATAGGACTGATCAGATTTCCACTGAACATTGCCTTCAATAACCTCCAACCCGGGTGAAGCTCCGGGATTAAAGGTATAATACCCGGTTGCATCAGCCTCGTTCAACTCATCAATAAACGCCTGACAAGGCAAACAATTTTCAAATGCCCCTATGGTGTCCTGGGGACTAATAAGCCCTATGTCGATATAATGCCCGAAAACACTTTCTCTGAATACCTCCTCTGATACACTTTCCATAACAAGATTATCAAAATCAGGCCCTGAGAATTGATCAGGATTGCCAATGATATACTGACGCAGATACTCAGCCATCCCTGCAATGTCTTGAACATAATCCTGCGCAGTATAGATTGATTGTTCGGTCTGCATAGAAAAGGTAAACTCAGGGAATCTTCGGAATACCATACTGGCTGAAAAACTTTCACCCGGCCTCAGGTCTCTGCTTATTATGGGTATTGTGCGGTAAAAATCGCCATCGAAATAATTCTGCTCCGCAATTTCGTCGTCAATCGCCTCATCTCCCAGCAAATCTGTAAACCGGAAAGCATTGGAAGAGGTGGTGAAATTGACCAGGTTGGTTCCCAGCGGGAAGGTAAGCTTCACCTGAGAATAAGGAATATCAACATTGGAAATATTTCTGAAGCTAAAGGAATAGAAAGCGCTTCCGCCGGCAGCAATTGCATTGGGCATAACGGCATACTCAGCCAGCTCCATGGGTTTTACCACCTCGACAGTGAGCCCATTTTCCAGCGTTTCTGTTTCTCCTTCGTTATTGACCACTGACACATCGTATACTCCTACAGGAACATCCTCCAGGTCCCATCGAACGTACATCTGCATGCTGTTGAGCAGATTATGAATGGTACCATGTGAAACGATATCCCCATTACCATCAGAGAGATATACAGTGGCCTCAGGATGGAATCCTGCACCGGTGACTTTGGTGGTAACTCTTCCCTGTCCCACGGCAGAAGGCGAAACCGCATGAATACCAAAAGGCACAAGTTCAGCATGAATATTCACACTCTGGTTGGTGGGGAAGTTACTCCGTGTTGCCAGTTTGATATAGTAAATCCCTTCGAATGTAGACGGAACCAGTACTGTTTGTTCAATGGCACTGGCTTCGCCGTGAAGGAAATCAAAATCAACCCGGTCGGGAACCCTGTCATAAGCCACAAAGACTTC
>RECE01000018.1 GCA_007694165.1 Bacteroidota bacterium | reverse complement strand
TTGACCACCATGTCGCCGGCAACAGTGATCTCCCTGTTGGGTTCGCCGGACCATTCGCCGCCTTCCCAGCCGGGATTTACGAAATACTTGTACTGGTAATCGCCCGGGGGCAAAGTAAAGGTTTTGGTCCAGATCATGGTTTCTCCCACGCGTGTCATTAGCTGATTGTCGGGGTCGGATCCGGGAACTGGCCAGAAACCTGCAAGGGTGCCGGTAACATATACCAGGTCGGTTTCGGGGTTGAAACCGGGGGCGAAGGACATATCGAGATTGAGGGTGAGGTCAAAAAAGGCAGGTGAGAAATTTGCTGTAAGGCTTATGTTGTATTCGGGCATGGTAACCGTTGTAAGAGCCGAATTCGGGTCGTCAATACAATCGGTATCGCCAGTCCAGTTTACGAACTCCCAGCCAGGATTTGCCGTGGCAGAGATGATTCCCTGGGTTCCGGCTTCGTAACCGCCGGCACCAATTACCGTACCCGCACCAATGGGATTGACATCAAGATCAAGATTGTAGTAAGTAGAATGTTCAGAATCCCTGATGCAACGCACAGATAAGCCATATGCCCGGCGTAAGACTCTTATTTGGGACTCCGTGCTGCGTATTTCCAGGACCTCAGTGAACGAATCTTCTACACTACCAGACCAATATAAACCCCAGGAACCTGCATTGAAGTGAAAACCATAATCGTGGTCGCGGTATCCCGGCACAACAAACTTTAGGGGAGAGTTAAAAGCTCCCTCAGCATTACTGGTATTCCAACTCCATCGCTCCACTAAAAATTCCCACCATGTTGGCAACCTGTAACCACTAGGGCATGGATTGTTTACGCCACTTACTCCTTGCCAAAGGTTGTGGTTTTGGGGGCTGCGCCAATCCCATGGACTGTTTTTTGTCACAATAAAATCTCCGTGCCCGGGTGTGTCGCTGCTGCTAAGTGTGAATGTTATTTCCGAGGTTATTGCCTGATGTCCGTCATCACCCCGTCCCCATTGGAACAGATCGCCGTAGGCTTGTGCATCTGTACTAATGGTGGCTACGCGGCTTGCACCAAGGTTACGGTCGAGCCAGCATTGTCCTTCACTTTCAACTGTTCCATATATAGCCAGTTCGCCATTGTAGGTGAATGTAACGGTAGATAAACCACAAGTGAATCCAGTACTCTGGTATGCAAAACTTGCTATTATTGAAATGTCATAAGCAGGCATCGTTAATGTGGTGTTACCGGAGTTTTCATTGTCAAGGTGTTGCGTATCGCCGGTCCATTTTACAAATTCCCAGCCCGGATTTGCCGTGGCAGAGATTACAACTTGTGCTCCGGCTTCATATTCACCGCTACCTGTTACCGTGCCCGCGTCATTGAGGTTGGCCCAAAGATTAAGATTGTGATTCCCTTTGATGCAACGGGTGCTGATTCCCATCGCCCGGGCAGCGTTTTCTATGAATACACCCCAGGCATCGCAGAAGATGACGCGAGTACCGATACCACTAACGGTACTACTCCAATAGGCAAAAATGGCACCCGAATAGTAGAGCGAACCATCGCTAAAGTGACGGTAGCCAGCAAGGGGTAACTTAAGCGGGGATGCAAAAGCACCTGCGTCGTCGTTGCTACTCCAGCTCAGGCGCTCTGCATTCCATTCGGCCTCGGTGGGCAGCCTGTATCCAGTCGGACAAGGATTGTTTACTCCATTCACACCCTGCCATAAATTGTCATTTTGCGGGCTGCGCCAATCATAAGAATCATCATTTGCTATAATAAAGTTATCATGCCCTGGTGAATCGTTGACGCTAATTGTAGTGGTTGTGCCACTAGTTCTTAACTGATGTCCGTCACTACCCCGCCCCCACTGGTATAAATCACCATACGAATTCACATCAGTAGATGAAGTTGCTACTTGTGAGGCGCCGAGGTTGCGGTCCATCCAAACTTTACCGGTAATTGGGTTATAAACATCATTTGCTTTCATGTTTTCTGGTTCCTCCCCGCGGACAATTTCAGCGGGGGTGCTTGAAACAGGGATTATCTGGCCTTTCTCGGAGGTGATAAGCCCTCTCTCGTTGCTTTGGGGCTTTTGGTTTTCCACAAATACGGCTGTGCCCCGGGCATCACCTTGCAGGATGTTTGCCCTTATGCCGATGGTATCACCGGATACGATCTCGCCCTGGGTGTTTCTGATTACAGCCTGGTGCCTGATGCCCTGTGGTGCCTGCGCCATAAGCGAAGTGCAGAGGATGAGGGCTGCTGAGAAGAGTAGTGAGTTTTTCATGGGTTTTGGATTTTGGTAGAAGATGTCTGTTATGTCTTATATAGGATTTGCTCTTATAATCATTGATTTTGGGTGTGTATGGGTGTTTACTTTTACAGCCGGTTTTCCGTCTGCCAAAAGGTCATCAATTTAAAAGTTTCTGCTGGTTGCCATCCTGTTCATCCTCTCCACCATCTCCAGCTGTCTGTGCGATTCGGCGGGTATTTCATGGTCCGGGAGCGTAATGCTGTCCGGATCATTTTCAAAGCCGATGATGTGGCAGAGGTTGATCAGGTAATTTTTGTTTATCCTGAAAAAGCCGTTTTCTGAAAGCATGTTTTCGTATTCGTTCAGACTGTCAGAACCCAGTATAGACTCCCGGTTACGTATATGAAACCTGGTATATCCGCTGTCTTCTTCACAGAAAATGATATCCTGAACCTGGACCAGACTAAAACTATCCCAGGTTTTTATAAATATTTTTACTTGTGATTTCTCATCCATGATCGGTGCTTTTTAAATTTCACAATTCACCTTCAGTTGTTCAACCATGCACCACACCCTCTCCTGCCCTTCTGATTGCCTCTGTCAGCTCATCAGGGTCAAGGGGTTTGAGCAGATAGCCGGTGGCGTTGTACCGGGAAGCCTTTTTCTTGTATTGCTCAAATGCGGTAATGAAGATCACCTTGAAACCAAAGGGTTTCAGCTGATCGAGCAGGTCGAAGCCGCTGCCATCGTGCATTTTTACATCCAGCAACACCAGGTCGGGTTTGAATTTCCGAATGGCTTCAATGCCGGTTTTCACACCATCGGCATGGGCTACCAGTTCCAGCTCAGGGCAGTAAAGCTGCACCATCCTGAGGATAGATAGCTTCTGATGGGCTTCATCGTCGATGATGATGGTGCGGAGTTTTTCCATTCTTAATGGATTTAATTCAGCCAGCCAATGGGGAGTATCAGCCTGGCACCTTGAATCCTGATATGCCCGGATTCACGATTGTTTTCCTTTTCTGAAATGGTATATGGCTCTAAAATACGGCCAATTTTTTATTAAAATAAGCCCAATGAGCGAACGCCCGGTATGAATGAGTTAACGCCGGGGTTTAT
>RECE01000049.1 GCA_007694165.1 Bacteroidota bacterium | reverse complement strand
TGATGTCAATGTTTGCCTGAAATACCAGGTTGGTAAGCAACAAAGCCAGGAACCGTAATGGGTAAACGAAAAAAATGATCAGTGCCAGGAAAAGGGTGTTGAGCATGATCAGCAGTGTATCGTTGAGGGTATAGATTTCTGAAAAACGGAAATGCTCGTTCCAGATAAGCAGCAGAAAGGAAATACTAAGCAAAAAGGCGGGTAAGGTTTTGGCAAACCCAACCAGATCGTCGAAAGAATTGGGATTGGCAAGGTTAAAGATCAATAGGGTTATGGCGATACCGAAAACTGCATCTGTAAGGTTATCTACTCTTGAAGCAACTACTCCACGGTATTTCAGGCGTGGGTCGTGCTGGCGGTATTTGTAGAGATCGGTTCTGATCATGATCGTGTTTTTAAATATCTATTCTACTTTATCCAATGTCATTTCAAAAAACTGAAACCAGTTGTCGCCACCCATATTGTATTCCCCTTTTTCGTACCATTGCCCTTTTTCGTTGATGTAGATGATATAGCGCATATTCTCCCCGGGGTACCAGTAAAAAACATTGTCAATCAATTCAGCCTTAAATTCTCCGCCCAGTCCTGAGTTGAGCCACGATTTGAACGTATAGTTTTGGTTTTGATGGTTGAAGGTAACCACGGCAAGGGCGTCGTGTATTTTCTCTCCCTCTCTCATGCCCCGTCCTTCGATGAGCAAGGCGGTATCATCCAGTTTAAATTGAACGAGCTCAGTCTGGTCAAAATTGTAGCGATTGCCATCTTCTGCAATAATCCAGCCGGTACCTTCCCAGTTTCCGGTGATAAAAGCAAGTTTTTGTATTTCCTGTTGGGCTATGCGGTCGGTTTCACGCTTTTGGGCTTGTGCGGGGACCAGGAATAACAAGGCCATGCCCATTAAAAGTAAGCTATTGCATTTCTCCAACAGTACACGAATTGGGGTTTGGGTTGTGGTCATAATATTATTGGTTATGGGTTAATAATCAAATTGGTTAGCGGCGGGGTCACTTTGGAGTGGCCCCGTCGCTCTGTGGTCCGTTGCCTGAGCTTGTCGAAGGCACATTGGCAGCCGGGTGATCACAGTTCACCCGCCGTCATAAAGTTATTTGCAATTCGATTCTTCCACTTTCAGTCCGTAGCTGATCCAGCTATCGCCGTAAACCGACGAATAACAAACTTCCATATGAAATTTATCATTTAAGATATTGTCCATTAAATATGCAACCACCGTGGGTTCTGTAACATTCAGCAGGGTTAATGCTTCACCGGCCATAATAACCAATCCCGGTGGAATGGTAGAAAAACTGTACGAACCTCTGATGGAATCCGGTACCAGTTTCATTATACCTTCAATTCCTTCAATTTCTTTTCCGTCAAAAGTTATGGTGACATTTTCAATTATTGCAGGGCCAATTCCTTTGTTAATCAGGTCGACGATGAAGTAATCCTGTCCCCATGATGGGCCATAATTCAAATAGGGCCATACCGACATTTTTTGCTGCTGCTTCATCAGGTTCGACTGGTAGATGTAAACAATCAGCGTTGATATGCTAATGAGTATGGCAAATGCCGCAATAAGCATTTCTGGTTTGATGAGTTGTTTTTTTTGTGGTTTTTCCTGTTTCATAGTTTCTAAAGGTTTTGGGGTTTTAATGCATTGAAGGTATAGAAAAACCCGAATTTCTTTTGGGTAATCAAAGGCCAGATAGTAATGAGCTGTAATCCTGCTACCTGAATCGCTATTGAAGGGTTTATGGAGCTTTGCAGCAAAATTTTTACATTACCTAAATTAATATAAATAGATGTTAATTGCAAGAGAAATGTTGATAACAGTAATGTATATTTATACCAATATCTGGTTTTTATCTACAATGTGAGTTCTGTTTTATTTCGTCAAAGGATTCGGTTGCAATGACTTTTTAATAAGTTTCAATGCGCTTTGGCAGTGTAGGTTATAGCCGGTATTTTGAAACAGAAGTTTATTGAATTGTTAATATTGATCAAGATGCAATTTTTTAAAGAGAGTCTGATGTAATTTTGCTGCCTGCAGGAGATGGGTGTTTACATCAAATGGATATCCTTTCACTGATTTTTTTACTTCTTTTTTTATTTTCACCTTTCATCAGAATAAAATTGTATTAAGTAATTAGCTTCGCTGAGCTCGCTTTTCAAGCTCGGTTGGTTAGATGGAACTTGCATGATTGAGCCTATTTATCGCTTTTTGAGTGCGCAGTGCTCATGCAAGTTTCATTGTAAAACGAAAAATTGCAAATGAGGTAAAAAAATTACTTAACCCTGTTGCTTGGATTATTCTTCTTTTGTACAGCTTCTTCAGGCTATGGCCAATTGCGAATCGGCGTTGGAATGGATCTTTTCAAAACTGATTTCAATAACATTGCTGAGAAAAACCAGATTGGTATTAAAGCCAATTATTTCCTGGTAAGAAATTTCGTCTTGACAACCGGTTACGAAATGTGGTCCTCAGGCCCCAATAGTATTGTTCTGGGAGGGAGATTTTATCCTCTAAATCCAGTCTTTGTCCGTTTCCGGGGTTTGTTGCGAAATAATAGCGATCTAAGTCTCGGTATGGGGTATGTGAAATCACTTACGCGCAACTGGAAGATGGATTACACGGGAGATTATTATTTCAATGAAGGCGAAATGGGTATTCGCGTTGGGATTGCATACCTTTTCTAACAATACATAGGGTTTGGTGGCGACTTTTAGCTCGCTTCAATGCCCTCGTCGCCTGGCGACTTCAAGTTCGCCTGGCGACTAAAAAGGAAGCCTTAGCCCGGACGGGAACTTAGAGTCCCGACCGGGCTTGGTGCAATATTTTCAGGGAAGTTCATTTTTAAAAGCAAAGCCCCCTGGTATGATGCCCACTCTGAAGGTGTCGATGGGGTTGGCCTTGGGGGAAAACCGATAAACCAGCCCGGGCTGTACCAGGTCAATGGCATCTCCTACATAAATTTCAGAAGAAACCGGGTCGATGCCCAGGCTGCGGTAGCCCCCCGAAGTGTGAGAAGGGTAGGGGCTCTCTATGATTCGTTCGGGCTCATTGCCGGATTCAATGGCATATCGGTAAACATGCCGGTTGATAAACCAAAGGGTATCCTTTGTTTTGTTGATACCTAAGGATGACGGGCTGTCGTCAATATTAAAGCGATGAATGGTGTCCACTTCCAGGGTGGTGGTGTTGATCCTGAGCAAGCCAGGCTGCTCTTGCCCGAAAGGATTTCCCTGATAGCCGCCATCGGATAACACCCACAAATTCTGTTGCGCATCAAGAACCATAGATTGAGGTTGTATGAGAACTTCGAGGGTTTCCACCCATTGATCGGTTTCAGTGTCAATAACCAGAATGTTGTTATCGAAA
>RECE01000019.1 GCA_007694165.1 Bacteroidota bacterium | reverse complement strand
AATTCCTCACCCTTTTCAACCAGGCCTGGTGCAGCGAGTGGGAGTACATCCTGAACCTGGAAGAGGTACCCGAAGAGTTTGAAGACATAGCACAGTATCTGCAAGAACCTGTGATGGACGAACAATTTCGCCGCAACCTTGAGCTGGAACGCCAGACAGAGAATACCTTCTTTGAACAGGAATCGAAAATACAGCAAGAAGAAAAACTCAGGAGGGAAGCTGAAAAACAAGCAGCACAATATCGTATAGAGAAGGATGAAGAACGAAGCCAGAAAGAAGCAATGCTCAGAAAATTGCGGGATTTGGCCAAAATATTGAAAACAACAGGCATGCCCATTGATGAGATTGCAGAAAAGACAGGGCTTTCCAAAGATGAGATTGAGGGGCTATGATTTTTTTTGGGTAGGAATTATAATGCTGTCATTTCTATTGTTCTGCAATCCACCCTTCACCTGGAGTATTGAGTTGGTTTGATAATGTCATGGTGATTAATGATTGAATCTGTATTTTAGAAAATTATAAAAATCATGAAAAAAAAGTCATTACAAAAGGCAACAGCCCGGTCAAAATCAAAGGTCCCTTACCACTATCAACCTGAAAATTTGAGTTTAGAACAATGGCAAAAAGCGCTCAGAGAACAGTTTGTTAAAGACAAATATTTCGGAATCGAAAAATTGGATAATCAGGATGTGTTTGGTGATTATCTGGTGCATAATCCGGAAAAAAATACAAGCTATAAGGTGGCTTTAAGAAGCAAAGATGAAAGTTGGAATTTCTGTTCCTGCATGGATTTCAAAACCAATCATCTGGGAACTTGTAAGCACATCCAGGCTGTGTTGCAGAATATACAATCCAATCCAAAACATATGCGTATTTTGGAAAAAGGGTACAAGCCCGAGTATACTTCGGTTTTTCTGCACTACAAAGGGGAAAGGACGGTGAAAATAAGAATTGGACAGGATCAAAAGGTTCATTATAAGGAGGTTGCGAAGAAGTACTTTGATGAAAACAACAGGCTTAAACCAGAAAAATTTCTCCAGTTTGAAACTTTTTTGAGCGAAGCGAAAAAGATAAGTGAGGATTTTCGTTGCTATGACGATGCCATTGATTTCATCCTGAATACCCGCGAGAACCAGCGCAGGGAAAACCTGATAAATGAGAAATATCCTTCTCCGAATAGCATAAACGGGGTTTTGAATGCAGAATTGTTTCCCTATCAGAAGGAGGGGGTTTGGTTTGCAGCAAAAAAGGGGCGATCGATGATAGCCGATGAGATGGGCCTGGGCAAAACCATACAAGCCATTGCAACTGCTGATATGTTGCAAAAAGAGGTTTTGATTTCCAATGTATTGATAGTTTGCCCCACATCATTAAAGTACCAATGGGCTGCCGAAATAGCGAAATTCTCCAATAATCAGGCGTTGGTAATTGAAGGGATGCCCCATCAGCGCAAAGAACAATACCAGCAAGATGTTTTCTACAAAATTGTTTCTTACCACACGCTAAAGAATGATCTGAAAATAGTAAACCAAACCGAGGTTGATCTGGTTATTTTGGATGAAGCCCAACGAATTAAAAACTGGAAAACACAATTGGCACAAAGCGTTAAGAAAATTGATTCGCGCTATGCCGTGGTTTTGACGGGTACCCCGCTGGAAAACAAACTGGAAGAGCTTTATTCCATTGTGCAATTTGTTGACCCATTTAAATTAGGACCCTATCATGAGTTTTTAACCCATTACCAGGAAAAAAACGAAACAGGGAAAGTGATTGGGTATAAAAACCTGAATCAAATTGGTCTTCTTTTGTCGGATATCATGATTCGACGAAACAAGAAAGATGTTCTGAAGGACCTGCCCGAAAGAATGGATCAGACCCTTTTGGTGCCCATGACAGAAACACAAATGGATTGGCACGAAGGGTTTCAAAGTACTGTTGCCCGGTTGGTATTTAAATGGAAACGATTTCGCTTTCTCAGTGAACAGGACAGGCAGAAACTTCTCATCAATCTCAACCTTATGCGAATGGTTTGCGATAGCACTTATATTATCGACCAGCAGACCCGCCATGACACCAAGGTGGATGAACTTATGAGCATTTTGGATGAATACTTTGATGGCAATCAGGAAAAGGCCGTTGTATTCAGCCAGTGGGCGCGGATGACAGCATTGCTTGCCAACGAGCTTGATAAAAAGGGGATTAAGTATCAGTATCTCCATGGGGGGGTACCCAGTGCCAAACGAAAAGAATTGTTCGAAAAATTCAACAACGATCCCCAATCGCGCGTATTTCTATCCACCGATGCAGGAAGCACGGGCCTTAACCTGCAATCGGCTTCTTTGCTTATCAATATGGACATTCCGTGGAACCCGGCCATACTCGAACAAAGAATTGCCCGCATACACCGTATCGGGCAGAAAAATAAAATCAGGGTAATGAATTTTGTATCCGCCGGAACCATTGAGCACCGTATGCTGGATGTTCTGAAATTTAAATCATCTTTGGCAGAAGGAATTCTCGATCAGGGAGAAGACACCATTTTTCTCAGTGATAGCAAGTTCAACCAATTTATGAATTCTGTGAGCGAAATGGTGGATGAAGACATCCCAAAAGCCGGCAACACCATCTCATCTGATGAAAATGCTGAACAGTTGGAAATGAGGTTCAATGAAGATGAAAAGCAAACAATACCCCGGGATGATTCTGAAAAGATAGAAAAGCTATTGACCGAAGAACACGAAAGTGCACCAGAGAAAAGCCATAGCCAGGATAGGGATGTAAAAACTAAAGATCATGTAGACCAAACATATGAGGATAATCAAATTGATGAGACTGGAGAAAAGGTCACATCTGCTGATTCTTCTGAATTGATAAATCAGGGAATACAGTTCTTCAGTGGTTTGGCAAAAGCACTCTCTTCGCAAGAGGAAACCCAAAAACTGGTAACCTCCATTACCGAAAAGGATGAAAAAACCGGGAAAACCTATTTGAAAATCCCTGTTGAAAGTCAAAATACGGTTGAACAGGCGCTAAATCTCCTGGGGCAGTTTATGAAGGGTATGGGGAAATGAAACAGCAATAAATCATACTACCTTATGCATCATGGCATAAAAGCGTAAAAAATTAACCAGAATCCCCAACCTAATAATACCCTGATAATAATTAGGCTGAATATGATAGTCAAATTCCTATCTCTGGTTTGGCTGAGTTTCCCATTCTCTTTCTCTACCTTTCGGTTCGTTCTTTTGATCCATCCGGTTTTGCAACGATGGTAAACGTGTCGGCTATTTGCCCTTTCAGGTCTATGGTTTCAAAGCGAAGGGCGTGTTCATCCACATGAATAACCTGGTACAACTGTGTGTTTTCCATTGATTTTTCAA
>RECE01000251.1 GCA_007694165.1 Bacteroidota bacterium | reverse complement strand
GAAGGAGTTATTAACTTGCCAACAGTGGTTTTTATAAGTAAATTTGTGATAAACATGAGGCGCAGCGGTGGTATAGGATCATCTGTTGTGGGAACCCCATGGATTACTCACATCCAAACAACCTGGAAGAAACAGGGTTTTTTGAAGCCAAAGAGATTTCAGAGTGTCATCAAAGATGACACTGTCCTGAAATGTTACACCTATGATGTCCTGAATGATGACAGTTTTGGAGGTGCTGCTAATCTTGAAAAAAGGGTGTTTTTGCCAGGATGCAGATAATCAGCTTATTGAGAGTTGTGGCACAGGAATTGAAATGTCTTTGGCACAACCGGATACAATGTTCTTTACGAAGTTAAAGGTTTTTTGAAGTAAGATGAATGTATTCATCACCTTATTCCGGTTGTAGTTGTTTTTAACAACACTCTTCAAACAATCCCTTCTCTTCATGTGTGTTTTTGGTTTTGGTTTCCGGTAGTCTTGATTCCCTAAGTCATGACTACCGGTTTTTTTAAACACATTTTGAGCCTAATCACAATGTTATTAAATTTGTAATAATAAGGATTTTTTACCCAATAAAAAATCTATGAGCAAACAAAATCCCGATAATCTCAACCTGCCCGAAGAAACCATACAGCGGTTTCGTCTTTACCAGCCTTTGTTAAGATTGTGGAAGTACAAGCAAAAGCATAATCTTACCATCTCCATGATTTCTGAGTTTCTTGGTGTTCCTGTCGAAAAGGTGTATGAGGATTTTTCTCATTGCCCTCACTGGAGTGAAAAATCCATCCAGGATATTGTAGAGGTAGACGCCCTGATTGATTGTATAGATGTCTTGCTGGGTGTAAGAGAGTTTAAAGAGGCTTTATTGGTGGGGATTGGCAAGCTGGGGACTTCTTTGCTACGAAACGAAACCATTGCAGGAAGCGGATTAAAGATAGTGGCTGCCTTTGATATAGACCCCGAAAAAGTGGGTAAAGTAATATCAGGTATCAAGGTGCAGAGTATGGATAAACTCCCCGTTTTCGTAAAACAAATGCATCTGAAAATGGCCATGATTGCTTCCACCCCTGAAAATGCGCGCCAGGCTGTAGACCAGGCCGTTGATGCCGGCATTTCTGTTATCTGGAATTTCACACAAACCCATATTCCTGAAAGGGACGGCTTAATCATTCAGAATACAATCGCCGGGCTGGATATTGATGAGGATTATCAGAAAATTCTGGCAAAAATGTAAACCTCGCTGCCTTTAACTTGTTAGTTGGGTATATCAATCTCATTGATTATGTTAAAGGAAATTAAAACTGAACGTATTCCCATAAAAATGTGGCTTTCCGATATTGAGGAAGGTGCACTTGCCCAGGCACGTAACCTTGCCAATCTTCCGTTTGCACACAACCATATAGCCCTTATGCCCGATTGTCATCAGGGCTTCGGAATGCCCATCGGCGGGGTTGCCGCCCTTGATAATGTCATCATCCCCAACGCTGTAGGAGTGGATATTGGATGTGGGATGTGTGCCGTAAAAACTACCCTTGAGCATATTTCATACCCTGTCCTGAAGGATATCATGACCGGTATCAGAGAGCTTGTTCCCCTGGGATTTAAGCATCATCAAAGCGCACAGGGTTCTGAGAATATGCCCCAACGCGAGGTTGACCCAATCCTGAACCCCATTGTGACCAGGGAATATGATAAAGCTCAATTCCAGGTAGGCACCCTTGGAGGGGGCAACCACTTTATTGAAATCCAGAAAGATGAAAACAATCATATCTGGATCATGATTCACTCGGGCAGCCGAAACATTGGCAAACAGGTGGCAGATCACTACAACAGGCTGGCAACAGAACTGAATGAAAAGTGGAAAAGCCCCATACCCCGTTCCGCACAGCTTGCCTGGCTCCCTTTCGATTCGGTTGAAGGACAGACCTACCTCAGGGAAATGCAATATTGTGTGGATTTCGCCTTTGCCAACCGAAAGCTGATGATGAAGAGAATCACCGATGTTTTTGAGCAGCATTGTAAAGGCAAATTTAACGCCTTTCCCATGATCAACATTGCCCACAATTATGCAGCCGTAGAATCCCATTACGGAAAGGACCTGGTGGTACACCGCAAAGGGGCTACTCTGGCAACAGATGGAACCTTTGGAATTATCCCGGGAAGCCAGGGAACGGAAAGTTTTATTGTAAAAGGAAAAGGAAATCCCGAAAGTTTCAACAGCTGCTCTCATGGTGCAGGAAGGGTGATGGGGCGAAAGCAGGCCCAGCGCTCTTTAAACCTGAAAGAAGAGATCAAAAAGCTCAATGAAAAAGGGATCATCCATGCCATCAGAACCCAAAAAGACCTGGACGAGGCCACCAGTGCCTACAAAAACATCGATGTGGTGATGAACAACCAGAAAGATCTGGTGGACATTGTACACCGCCTTACTCCGCTGGCGGTAGTAAAAGGGTAGTCTTACTTTTTGTGTTTCTTTAGGGCCTGCTGAAAAACACTCAACTAAATGTCATCCAATCAATTAACTTGCAATTTCAGACCCTTAATGCAATGATTTAAACTCGTTCTTGGTAAAAACTTTGCATTCCCAAATCGTTAGTTTTTATTACATCATCTGCTTCGTTGTCTTCAGCTCGCAGTATGCCTATACAGCTTCGCCTTGTCGCCTTGCATCTGATGCACTAAAAACTTTTTCAGCAGGCCCTATTTATTGGGTATTTTCCCCAACAAAATTTTCAAGCATTTTTTTTTGAAATTTTCAGAGAATTGAATATTTGTTCCATTGATATGGCGAAAATTTATATTTTTGCTAACTATTGTTAATGGATGCTTTTATCCAGCTGATTGTCAGATAAACCAAAATGAAAATTTAACAAAACACAACATGAGGAAAATTACCACAGCATTTTTGATTGTATTTCTGGGAATGTTACACATGTCCATGGCACAGAAGAACTGGGTGGGCGTTCATAGCAGTGATCCCACCGAGGCAGGCATACGCCTTTTGGAAAGTAATATTGAGACTACCCGCATTCAGTTTTCACTGGATGGGTATTACCAGCAAAACATCCGCACTCCACGCGGCACTGAGAACATTCTTTCGCTGGAAAGCGGGGTTCTGATCACCGAAAAAGGGATGCCCGACCTCGGCAAACTTTATACCAGCATTGTTATTCCCGATTTGTATGAGATGGATATAAAAATCATCAGTTACAAATACGAAGAATATTCCAATATTGCAGTAGCTCCTTCCAGGGGCCATTTTACCCGCGACATAAGGCCCGAAGATGTGCCTTTTGAGTATGGTGAAGCCTACAACGAAGACGCATTCTGGCCTGGTGAGCTTGCCCGGCTTGAAGAACCCTTTATCATGCGCGACTTCCGGGGGCAAACTGTTACCGTATTTCCTCTGCAATACAACCCTGTAAGCCAAACCCTGCGCGTGTATACCGACATTGTGCTGGAGGTAAGCACTACCACTGAGCCCGGACGCGACGCCTTCGAGCGCAGACGCGAACAGGTGGTTGTTGAGCGTGAGTTTGGACAGATTTACAACCGCTTTTTCATCAACATGGAAGCAGCCGGCAAAAACTACCAGGTGCTGGAAGGCGAAGAGGGCAGTTTGCTCATTATTGCCTATGACGATTTTATGGATGCCATGCAACCCTTTGTGGACTGGAAAAGACAGACCGGCCGCAGAACAGAGATTGTATCGCGAACAGCGGCCGGCAACACCGCCGCCGGGATTAAGAGTTTCGTGACAAACTACTACAATGATAATCCCGACTTTGCGCACCTTTTGCTGGTAGGTGATGCTCCCACGCAGATGCCAGTGGGGCAGGCCAGTGGTGGACAGAGTGACAATTTTTTTGGTTTTCTGGTTGGCAATAACAGCTACAACGACATCTTTGTGGGTCGCTTCTCGGCCGAGAATGTGGGCCACGTGGAAACACAGGTGCAGCGAATGATCGAATACGAACGCGACATTAATGAGAGCGATACCTGGCTGGACAAAGGTATGGGCATTGCCCGCAATGAAGGTACCGGCGGGGGCCACAATGGCGAAAACGACTACCAGCACATGGACTTTATCCGCGATACATTGCTCAACTATACTTACACCCAGGTATTGAAAAGATACGATGGCAATGTACCCGGAATTCCCAACACCAATGCCACGCAGATGTCGGGCGATTTCAACGAAGGTGTGGGAATTGTCAACTTTTGTAACCACGGTTCGGTTACCGGCTGGAGTGTAGCCGGATACAGTATCAGCCATGTGAATCAGCTTACCAACGTGGGTAAATTGCCCTTTATCTGGTCTGTGGCCTGCGTAAATGGTGCCTTTGTCAATACCTTCTGCTTTGCTGAAGCCTGGCTTCGCGCCACACATAACGGACAACCCTCAGGCGCTATCGGCATGATGGCTTCCACCATCAACCAGCCCTGGCAGCCCCCAATGACCGGACAGGACGAAATGGTGACCCTGCTGGCCGAACAAAGTATTTATCCCAACATCAATACTTACCAGAGAACCTTCGGCGGCCTCTCCATTAACGGTAGCATGGCCATGATTTCAGCACACGGTGCCACAGGAATCAACACCCATCAAACATGGATTCTTTTTGGGGATCCTACCCTCAGGGTAAGAACAGGCACTCCCCAGGTGATAGCGGCAAACTACAATCCAGTAATCCTTATTGGCAATGACTCTTTCCAGGTGAATGCTCCTGATGCCAACGGTGCCTTCGCAGCACTCTCGTGGTTTGATCCCATTGCGGAGGAAGTGGTAATTATTGGAACAGGAGTAGTGGAAGATGGTGTGGTCAATATAGACTTTGATGATTCGGTGAATCAGCCTGCTTCTTTTACTCTTACGATTACGGGTTTCAACAAGGTAACCTATATCAACGATGATATCCAGGTGATTCCTCCCGATGGACCTTACGTGGTATTCGACCATTATGAAATTGACGATAGTGCCGGAAACAACAATAACCAGGCAGATTATGGAGAAACCATCCTGCTTACTATTGGATTAAAAAATGTAGGGGTTGAAAGTGCGGCTAATGTGAATGCAGTTCTGACCACAGAAAGTGAGTTTGTTACAATCCTTCAGAGTGAGCATGCCTGGGGAACCATTGAAGAGGATACGACAGGTGTAATTGAAGGTGCTTTTACTTTTGTGGTAGAAGAACAAATACCTGATGATCATACTGTTTTGTTTTCATTGCAGATAACCGGAGAGGATGACCAGCAGGAATTGATTTCCTGGAATTCTTATTTCTCATTGAAGATTTATTCTCCTGTATTGACAATTGGCTCGTTGATGGTTGATGATAATACAGAAGGTGACAGCAATGGAAGACTCGATCCCGGTGAGACTGCAGATCTGGTGGTTCGCATCACCAATTCTGGCGGGGCAGCCGCCATGGCTCCCATTGCCAGTCTTGAGGCCGGCAATCCTTATTTTACGATACTGGAATCCATAGTGGAGCCAGGAATTATTCCCTCAGCCGGATATGTGGATGCTGTTTTCCCTGTTCAGGCCCATGCATCTGTCATTCCCGGCACCATGGTTGACCTTCTGTTCTCTGTCCAGGACAATCACCTTGTAGAATCTGAACAGTTTCTCTTTATCGGTCAGGTGCCAGAGCTGCAAATCGGCGATGGCACCAGTCCATCGGTGCAATATCCCTTTTACAACTATTACAAGGCCAATCGTTCTCAGATGATTTATACCGCTGAAGAGCTTGGGGCGGGTGAAAAGACCATCACGGAGATTGGCTTTGACATTATACAGGCCAGCACCCAGCATAACAACCTGCCCAATTTTGTTATCCGGATGATGCAAGTGGAACAAAGCACCCTGAGCAGTTTTGTCAATACAAGCAATGCCCAGGTTGTTTTTGAGGTTTCATCGCACCAGATGCCCTCGGTTACCGGATGGCATCATTTTGACATCGAGTCTTTTGAATATGATGGAGAGAGCAATCTGCTCATTGAAATAGTATGGGGGTTACTGCATATCTGGACTTCTGACTACTATCGTGTAGCAAGCACCAATGTAGGCGCCAATCGCACCGCATTCGGATTCAGTGATACCCAGGCGGTTCCGACGTTCAACAATACCAGCCAGTTAAGACCTAACCTTCACCTTGCATTTGAGGCTGATTCTCCAGAACCTGCAAACCCGGTTACTTTTGACATCCATAACGGGCAGGGAGTGCCTATTGAGAACGCATGGATACAACTGGGATCTGCCTCGCTTCCGGCCGATACCAATGGCGAAGTAGTGATTGAACTGTTCCCCGGAAACTATACCTTTGACGCTCATGCGGAGTATTTTTTCCCAATGACAGGATTGACTTTTACAGTGGAAGATCAACCGGTTACAGTAGATGTGGTTTTTGCACAGGAGGGGATGTTTTTCCTTTCTCTCAATACCAGTCCTGCCAACTCCGGCACTACCAGTGGCGGGGGGATTTATGAGGAAGGCACAACTATAACTATTACAGCAGCTCCAAATACGGGCTATGAATTTGTCAGCTGGACAGATGAGACTCAGCAAGTGATAAGCACCCTGCCGGATTTTGAGTACATAATGCCTGAAAGTAACGCAACTCTTACGGCAAATTTTGACCTCATCAACTACTCGTTGAATTATTTTTCCGGAGAACATGGAACTCTGGAGGGCGATTCTGTGCAGATCGTATCCCACGGATACAATGCAACACCCGTAACTGCCATCCCCGATATGGGCTACCATTTCGATCAGTGGAGCGATGAAAGTGTCCAGAATCCACGCCAAGATGTAAATGTAACGGGGGATATGGATGTTACAGCTTTCTTCGCGATTAACCATTATGAGTTCGCCCTTTCTGTCGAGGGCGATGGCGAGGTGTTTGTCGATGACCTTTTGTATGCCGAAACACTGTTGTTTCAGCATGGAGCCACTATTACCCTGGAGGCAGTCCCTGCTGAAGGTTGGTTGTTTGAGGGCTGGAGTGGTGATGTCGAAGGTAATGAGGCGATTATTCAAGTATCCATGGATGAGCACAAGCACGTGCATGCTGTATTTACGGAGATTCCATTGTTTGAACTCACCCTTGAATCGATGCCTGAGAATGGCGGGATTATCCAGGGAGAAGGAATGTACAAGGAAGGCGATGAAGTAGAATTACTGGCTGTGCCCTATGAGGACTATATCTTTTTGCATTGGGAAGATGATCAGGGCGTTGTCTTGTCGGAGGAAGCTTCCTTTACCTATGTGATGCCTGCGGAGGATATTACCCTAAAGGGATGGTTTCAGTCTGTAAGCTCCATAGGCGAACTGATTACCCGGAGTATAACCATTTATCCAAACCCGGCCAGCGACCATGTAAATATCAATTCGGAACTGACCATTCAAAAGGTGACCGTAACCGATTTGAACGGAAGACTGATTCTGGAGAGAAACGTCGGGAAACAGTTGTATATACTCAATACCGAGGATTTTACTGAAGGAATATATGTGATTTCCATTGATACACCTGCAGGAGTAGCAGTAAAAATGTTCATGGTCAAAAGGTAATCCTCTGGAACAGATGATGTCTGTAAAAAGGCTGCAGAGCAGGGAAACTCCCGATTTGCAGCCTTTTTTTATTTGTTGGAGGTTTCCAGCAAATCCTCAATACATTTTACAAAATCTTCAATATCCTCTTCTGTGGTGTTGAAATGGGTCATCCAACGTACTTCTCCCATTTCGGGATTCCACACATAGAAATAATACTTTTCCTGCAAAGGTTGAATGATTTCTTTGGGAATGGCAGCAAATACAGCATTGGTCTGCACAGGCATGGTAAGCTTGACCTGGGGGATATGCCTGATTTTCTCTGCAAGCAATCTGGCCATCTGGTTGGCATGGGTAGCCGTTTTCAGCCACAAATCATCCTGAAAATGAGCAATAAACTGGGCTGACACATAGCGCATTTTTGAAACGAGCTGCATGGATTGTTTGCGCACATACTGAAAACCTCTGGCCAGTTCGGGGTTGAGGAATACAACGGCTTCTCCCATAAGAAGTCCGTTTTTGGTGGCTCCAAACGACATTACATCTACCCCGGTATGGGTAATCATCTCTTCCAGGGATATATTGAGCGAAGTCAATGCATTGGCAATACGGGCACCATCGAGGTGCAGGTACATGTCATTCTGGTTGGCAAAGCGGGCTATCTCTTCAATTTCTTCAGGAGTATACACCATCCCCAGTTCTGTAGACTGCGTGATGGAGATGATTCCGGGCTGAGCATGGTGTTCAAAGCCCACCGAATGCAAAAAGGGTTTCAGTTGAGATACTGTTAACTTTCCATCCAGTGAGTTGACCGTATGGAGTTTGCTGCCGGTATATTTTTCGGGTGCGCCACATTCATCATGGTGGATATGTGCTGTGGAAGCGGCTATTACGGTTTGCCAGGGCTTTATCAGATGGCTGATGGCAGATACATTGGCCCCGGTGCCCGTACAAACAAAAAAGACTTCTACATCGACACCGAATTTTTTGTTGAATATATTCTTTGCCTTCAGGGTGTAAGGGTCATCGCCATACGATACAAAATCATCATTGTTGGCATTGATAATGGCTTGCATTATATCGGGATGAACCGGTGCATTGTTGTCGCTTGCAAAACTTCGCTTCATGGGGTTGAGTTGGAGTGTTTTTATTGATTAATTCCCTTGCTGGCTTTTGCCGGGGGCCAAAGATACAAAAATCCGCTTGAGGTTATTGAGTGGCTTTTCAAAGTTTTTTAGCTCTGATGGCCATGAATAAGGGTAGAAATTCATCTAGTCCTTTTTCATGACTGCCATGGTCCTCGAACAAGTCAGTAATTACAAAACCTTCCTGCAGCATTCCTCCCAGCTGATCGGTGAAACTATGACCGAATTCCATGGCTTCTTTTTCCATGATGAGCTTTTCCCGTTCGTTGGGAGAGATAGAATGCAGGTCAGAATAGGGTTGTTTGTATTCCAGCTTAAATTCCCCATTGTGGTTGATCATCTGAAACAACACCGGATTGACAAGGCCTGTCATAAGAATACCTCCAGGTTTCAAAACCCTGAAACACTCCTTCCATACCTGCTTAACATCGTCTACAAACACCACCGAGCACGGGTTGAATACCAGGTCGAATGAATTGTCAGGGAGTGCCGACAAATTACGCATATCTCCTTTAATGGTGGTTATGCTGAGGTTAAAGCGGTCGCTGATCAATTGGTCCTGCTGCAATTGTTTTTGTGAGTTGTCGAAAATGGTAACTTTCGCCCCCAGGGCTGCCATAATGGGTCCCTGCTGACCACCACCGCTGGCCAGTCCGAGTACATTCAGATTTTTCAATGAAGGGAACCAGTTATGAGGAACCGGCTTCAGAGGGGTTAAAACAATGTTCCAGTTTCCTTTGCGTGCCTCTACTATCTCTGTTTCTGAAACAGGAAGGGTCCATCGGTTGCCTTTGTTAACATAATGGTCCCATGCTGCTTCATTGTGTTTCAAAATATCCATGATTCTGATTTTGGTGTGTTTTTTCGATAAGCTGCAAAATGTTTTCAAATATAAGCTGATTTGTTGATTTGTACGGTACCAGAATCATGGAAAGCTGAAAAAGTCTTTTGCAGCTGCTGATTTCATTGGTCTGGTTTTGTAATAATAACAATAAAAATACCATTGGTAGGTTTGTTGTTTAAAGGTATCTTTATCGGGCTTTAAACAGCTCAGGTTTGGAGCAGGTTATTGTTTACGGCGATAATTTTATTGCAGATGGAAATTCAAAAGGAGAAAATGCATTCATGTCTTATTGCCCATCGCGGCGAATCTTATGATGCACCCGAAAACACGCTTTCGGCGGTTCAACTGGCATGGGAGAGAGGCTGTAAAGCCGTGGAAGTGGATGTGCATCTCACCGGTGATAACCAGATTTGTGTTATTCACGATAGGGACACCCTGCGCACCACAGGGGGAAAACTTGTGGTCAGAAAATCGACGATGGAAGCGCTGCAAAGGCTGGACGCAGGTCGCTGGAAAGGAGAAAAATGGGCAGGCGAAAAAATTCCTGCCCTGGAAGAAGTGCTGGCAAGTGTTCCATTGCATGGCAAGCTGGTCATTGAGATCAAATGCGGTTCAGAAATACTGGATACACTGAAACGGACAACCCAAAACAGCTTATTGCGCAATGACCAGATCGAGATAATAGCCTTCGACCTGAAAACCCTGGCAGAGGCAAGGCAAATGATGCCACAGTACAAGATGTTCTGGCTTTTTGAGTCCAGGCCCATGTGGCTTCAATATTTTTTGGGTACCAACCCTGAAGCTGTGCTCCGAAAACTCCGGAAACACAACATTGACGGTGTAAATGTGGGAAACAGCAAATACTTTAACAAAAAAAACATTGAAAGTTTTACGGCTGCAGGTCTGCCTGTATATACCTGGACCGTAAATGATCCGGAAAGAGCTTTGGAATTGTTGAAATACGGGGTAAGCAGTATTACTACCGACAGGGCTGCATGGATGGCAGAAATACTAAAGGGTCGCTTTGATTGTTGAATTTATCAGTAAGGATATGGCACGTGTAATTCTGGGAGTACATGGATTGGGAAACAAACCCGACAAAGACACTTTAAGCCGGTGGTGGGAACTCTCGCTAAAAGAGGGGCTTCACACTCATGGCTTCAAAACAGATTTGCCGGAATTTAAAATGGTTTATTGGGCTGATATTCTTTATCCTCAGCCCCTTGACAAAACCATTGAAAATCCTGATGATCCCGCGTTCATTAGTGAGAAATACACAAAGGCTGATCCCGGTTTTGAGCGTGGGAAACACCGGTTCAGAAAAAAAGTGCTGGGATTCCTGGGAAAACAGCTTTACAGAATTTTCCTCAATGAAGATTTTACCCTTAAATATTCCTTTATTCCTGATTACATCCTGAGAAAGTACTTTTCGGATCTGGATGTTTATTACAAAGAAGAAAATGAAACCGAGGATACTGAGGAATACAGGAAAAAGCAACTTATCAAGCAAAGACTCGCCGAAGTTCTGGAGCAACATAAAAATGATGAAATCCTGCTCATTGCCCATTCCATGGGTTCCATTATTGCTTTTGATGTTTTGAGTTTTTTTGCTCCTGAATCAAAAGTCCACACCTTTATCACCATTGGTTCTCCATTGGGTTTACCTATTGTTGTAAGCAAAATCGCATCACAATACAAGAAGAATCCCAGTGGCCAGAAAGAAATGGTAACTCCTCCGGGAGTATATGGCAACTGGTTTAACTTTTCAGATATTCTGGATAAAATTACCCTGAACTACAAGCTCTCGCGAAAATATAAATTCAACAGACATGCAATAAAACCCAGGGACTTTGGTATTGTAAACGACTATTTCAGTGAAGCAGGGAAGCATAATCCGCATAAGTCGTTTGGGTACCTTCGCACCAATGAGTTTTCCTATATGCTCAATAACTTTATTGACCGTTGAGTTATAGAAATTAATGGGTTGATGCCTGTTGATTTTTCCTATCTGAAAGCATACTTTTTCCTGAGGATAACGGTAAGCGTTAATCCTATGGCTGCCATAACTCCCCCGGCAATAAATGCGGGTGTATAGCTTCCTGTGGTATCAAAAAGCCACGATCCGAAAATGGATGCCACCGCTCCGGTGCCAAAAGCAGTATACACGATACCATAGTTTATTCCCAGATGTTTTGTTCCGAATGCAATGGAGGTTTGATTGGGGAAAAGTGCCATAGAAGCGGCAAAGCCCCATCCCAGAATAGCAGAAGCAATATAAAGAACAGGCAGATTAACAGCAAGTATCGGGAACAGGAAGAACGTAATGGTCTGCATCAGGTAAGTAACTGACAAAACTTTCAGAACGCCATACCTGTCGCCTAAATAACCTGCCAGGGGGCGTCCCAGTCCGTTGAATACAGCAAATATGGACAATGCAAATGCCGCTTTCACCGGTGGCAGCCCCACAACACTCTCTCCATAGGGCAAAATCAGGGTAAGGCAAACAAAACCCCCAAAAAGAATCAGGGTGAAAGTTGGCCAAATATACCAGAATACCGGGCTTTTTAGCATTTGTTTTGGTGTTGCATCACCAATGATCATCTTGCTGGTATTGATGGATTTTTTGGAAGCATCAAAATTTGCAGGTACCCAGTCCAGCGGCGGATTCCTGGTGAGCCAGGAGGCAAACAAGGATCCTATGGTGGTAATAACGGCAATGATGAGAAAGGTTTGTTCGATGCCATAAGAGGGAATCAGTAATTTTGCTTTTAACGGTGCCCATACTACAGCCGATAATCCCATGCCGGTAACGGACAATGCTATGGCAAGACCCGGGAAATCGGGAAGCCATTTTCTGGAGGGTGGAATGGCGCAGGCATAGCCAATTCCCCCGGCAGTGCCTCCAATCAAACCATAGGTAACCACAAGCCACCAGGTATAGGGGAAAGAACCCACCAGGGAAGCCAGGCTATAGGCAACAGCAAACAAGAGTGCTGCCAGCAATCCGGTTTTCCTGGGTCCGATTTTGTCCTGAAGCCTGCCGGCAGGGATGGTCATTACTGCCGACATAAATATAAATACCAGGAAGGGGATGTTGGCCTGGGCTTTTGTCCATCCAAACTGTTCTCCCATGGGGTTGATAAATGCGCTATATGCGTAAGCTGTACCCACCATGAGGGTGAATACAAAACCAGCAAACGGAATGCTCCATCTGGTAAGAAAGTAAGTGTTTTTTATTGCCATTGTTGTGTTTGATAAGTGTTGTTTTATTGATTGGATTCTAAGTGTGATGGTGTATTGAATTTTCAAGCGTATTAAATTCCTGACATCATTTCTGCCTGATACCATTTTGCTTCCTTTCTCAAAATAAGAAAGGCATGGGACGACCGCCTCGGAAGTTAAGGTGAGTGTGTTTAGGGTTTTTTTTGTTCTTTGGGTAAATCTTTCCCCAAAAGAATTTGCAAATTTAGAATATTTTATTGGAACCGGATGACTTTAAAGAAAGCTACTTGAACAATTTGTTCTCAAAAAAGCATTGAGTATTTGCTTATTTCCTTACATACAGCAACATAAATCAGGTTTCTTTGAATAAAGAGCTGGTGAAAATTTTTATAGTTATTCACAATTCAGCCAACAGGTTTGTTTTTGTTTTGCTTTCCTTTTGCTCCTGCTGGTTCTTGTGGCAGTTCCTTTTACACATACTTTTATTGTGCATTCAATCGTATGCCGGACAATGAAAGTATGCATTTGAACCCTTGCTGGATTATAATACTTGAATAAGTCCGGGAAAACCTTGTGCTTTGTCTCTGGCAAAAGGGCTATATTTGCAGCTAAAACGGCTATCGGGCAATGAAAATCCTTTTGCTTACTCCACCACTTACCCAGCTGAATACTCCCTATCCGGCTACCCCTTACCTGAAAGGCTTTCTGGAGCAGGAAGGCCATGAGGTGATGCAGGCAGACCTGGGCATTGAGCTGGTGAATCGCTTGTTTTCCCGCCAGGGACTTGATGCAGTGTTTGGGGAGCCGGGCCGAAAGGTTCCCCAGCCATTCCGGAAAATGCTGGCGCAAAAACAACAGTACCTGGATACTATTGATGCGGTAATGCGCTTTCTGCAGGGCAAGGAGCCCAGCCTGGCCACACGCATCTGCAATACGGACTGGTTGCCCCGGGGGGCACGATTCCGCAATATGGCCGATATAGACTGGGCTTTCGGAACGATGGGAAATACGGAAATGGCCCGGCATATCGCCACCTTGTATATTCAGGATATCGCTGATTTTATCAGGGAAATCCATAGTCCCCACTTCGAACTTATCCGCTATGCCGAACATCTTTGCCTGCACCTGCCCGGGCTGGATCCCCTTCTGCAGGAGCTGGAAAAATCCCATACACTGCCCGATACGCTGCTGTTGGAGTTGCTGCATGAAAAGATGCGCAACTTCCAACCCGATGTGGTGGGCATAAGCATTCCTTTTCCCGGCAACCTGATGGGGGCCTTTCTTTGCAGTCGTTTTATAAGAAAGAACTACCCTAAGGCAAAGGTAGTCTGGGGCGGAGGATATGTCAATACCGAACTACGGCAATTGCAAGACCAGAGGGTTTTTGAGTTTGCTCATTACATCTGCCTGGATGATGGAGAACCTGCCTGGCGCGGTCTTGTGCGATACCTTGAAGATGGCGATGAATCCCATCTTTGCCAGACCTTTTATGTGGACCAGGCCGGTGAACTGCGTTTTATGCCCGCCCGGCCCGAACACCATATCCCTTTCCGGCAGGTGCCCGCTCCCGATTATTCCGACCTGCCGCTCAATAAGTATATCTCTCTTATTGATGTGGCCAATCCCATGCATAAGTTATGGAGCGATGGTCGCTGGAATAAACTCACCCTGGCCCATGGTTGCTACTGGGCAAAATGTGCTTTCTGTGATACCTCTCTTCCTTATATCCGTTGCTATGACCCCCTCAAAGCAGAGCAGATATGTGATTATATGGAAAAGGTAATGGCGCAAACTGATTACAGTGGGTTTCATTTTACTGATGAAGCCGCTCCGCCGGCATTGCTGCGTCAGCTTTCGGAAGAAATCATCCGGCGTAAGATGGTGGTGAGCTGGTGGACGAATATTCGTTTTGAAAAAGCCTTTACTGTTGAGCTTTGTTATTTGATGGCCCGTGCAGGCTGCATTGCCGTATCGGGTGGGGTGGAGGTGGCTTCCAACCGCCTGCTTAAGCTCATTAACAAAGGAGTAACTGTGGAGCAGGCTTTTGAAACGGCCCGCAATCTTTCACAGCACGGAATTATGGTGCATGCCTACCTCATGTATGGTTTTCCCACCCAAACCCAGCAGGAAACCCTGCAGGGGCTGGAGGTGGTAAGACAGATGTTTGAGCAGGGAGTGCTGCAGTCGGCATTCTGGCATCGCTTTGCCATGACCCTGCACAGCCCTTCAGGGATGGAGCCTCAGAAATATGGAGCCCGCCATTTGCCGCATACAGAAGGCTCCTTTGCCAACAACGAAATTCCTTTTGCTGATAACCAGGATATTTCTTATGATCTTTTGGGAGAAGCACTGCGTGTGGCGACCTACAACTATATGCACGGAGCCGGGTTCGACTGGCCCGTGAAAAAATGGCTGAAGGTTGCAACAGACAATCTGAAAAAGACCCAACCGCACCATGGGAAAAGCTAACTGTAAGTAAAAACAGAGCATAGTGGGAAGTATGTCTCCGACAAACCTGAAACAAGAATTTTACCGGACATTAGAAAATATAATAATAAGTTGATGGGGACCATGCATTTAGGTTCGCATCTTGTTTTGTCCGTTTCAAGGGGGAAAATGACTGCTTAAGGAAAAGTACAGGTTATTCCAATGAAGGAAAAGAATAAATTTGCATCATGGCAACTTACAACGGATTAATTAAAAAGCTATTAAGAATCGCCTTTTTCAGTTCATTTCTGATAGCAGGAGTATCAATTTTGCCTTTATTTCAGACTTTGAAGATTGTATCTGCGGGTTTTTATATATGGGTGGTATTGATAATCACTGGAAATATCTTTCTTATCTGGCTGATCAATATATTCCTGGTTTATGTTCAGGAAAAATACTTTGTCTCCAGTCGGCAGCAGATAATCCGGTATGTATTGAGTTTTGTAATAAGTGTGACTTTGTCAGGGTTCTTCCTGTTGTTTATCGAAAGCTTTAGGTTAGCCGAGATGTATCTTCCTGATGAGGAACTGCTTCGAATTGGTAAAAGACACAGACTTGCCCCTTTCTTTTCCAGTTTATTTTCCAATGCGTTTGTGCTGTTTATGCAGGAGGTAGTTTTGTTGCGTGAAAAAAAGTCCCGCATTGAGCTGGAGTTTGCGCGTTTAAAAATTGAAAACTCCAGGGCTGTTAATCAGCAACTTAAGCAACACATTCATCCCCACTTTTTATTCAACTCGCTAAGCATTCTCAAGTCCCTGATTCATAAGGACCCTGATGTGGCAGAAGAATATGTAATTCGTTTGTCAGACTTTCTGAGAATCTCTATATCATCCAACGAATCCAATGTAGTGAAGCTAAAGGATGAACTGAAAATGTGTGATGATTTTGTGGAGATGCAAAAAATCCGCTTTGGCAGTGCACTGAGGGTGGTAAACCAGATTTCTGCAGATATCATAGCCACAGGGTTTGTACCAGGATTTTCTATTCAGTTGCTGCTGGAAAATGCTATAAAACATAACGCACTTACGGCCGATGCACCGCTGATTATTCATATGATGGATGCAAATGGCTGGTTGGTAGTGGAAAATAATGTACAACAAAAGCATTCCATAGAAGATAGCACCAAATCGGGTCTTGCCAACCTGTCGGAGCGCTACAAAATCCTTTCGGGCCATGACATCCAGGTGGAAAACAATGGAAAGAGTTTCAAAGTAAGCATTAAAATACTCAACAATGCGAATAGTAATCATTGAGGATGAGGAAATTACAGCTTCCGATCTTGCTGCAAGCATTCGTAAAGCTGAGCCAATGGCTGAAATAGTAGCTGTTTTGTCTTCTGTAAAAGAATCGGTTACTTTTTTTCAGCAAAACAAAACACCCCTGGATTTGATTTTCAGTGATATACAGCTGGGCGACGGGTTGAGTTTTGAGATTTTCAAAAAAACACCCGTAACAACTCCTATTATTTTTTGCACAGCTTACGATGAATATGCCCTGAATGCTTTTAAGGTGAACAGCATCCATTATATGCTCAAGCCCTTCAGTTCGAAAACAGTAGGGGAGGCCCTTGCAAAATTTAAGGAGTTGAAGGCAAATCTTTCGCAAGACTCTGCTCAGTATGGTGCCATACTCGAATTGCTCAATAACCGCCAAAGCAAAAGCTCCGTGCTGGTATACCAGAACGATAAAATTCTGCCCATCAGAATAGAAGAGATTGCTTTGTTCTATATTGATACGGGTGTGACCTATCTGCTCACCTTCGACCAAAAAACATACAGCATTAACAATACCCTTGATGTATTGGAACAAATGACAAGCTCGAATTTTTACCGGGTCAACAGACAATTCCTTGTCAACCGCAAAGCCATAAAAGATACTTCCTACTATTTCTCCCGCAAATTGGCAGTCAACCTTTCTGTTCCCTTCGAAGAACGCATTACCATCAGCAAAGAAAAGGCAACAGATTTTCTGAACTGGCTTGTACAGTTTTGAAAGAATAGATCAAGTCCTTTCGATAATAACAGCAAATAATATTGGAAAAAATCAAGCGAAAAAGTTCAAGATAAATTGGAACTTTCCTATCTTTGTAAAAAGTCATAATTGTGAATTTGATCAATAGAAGCTTACTTGAACGATTGAAGCACAAAAACCGTGGAAACACGAGATTGATAAAAGCAATCGACAAGTTAATCGATGATATTGATATAAGTAACTGGGAATCTCAGTTAGAATTAATGGGAACAAGACCCGATGCAGACTGTGTGCACAGTGATGGGTTTTATTTTTTCGATTTGAATATTCACCGAACCATGGTGTTGATTGAATTTGATATAAATCAACGAGTAAGAATTGTATGGGTAGGGTCTCATGAAGATTATGAAAAAACGTTTAAGAACAACAGAAACACAATTAAAAAGTGGCTTAAAAATAACAATTGGATTTAAAGACTGAAACGATGAACGATTTAGTAAACATAAGAGAAATAGAAAGCATCCAACAATTGGATAATGAATTTGATTTACAAAAGGCATTACTACTGGATAGGAAATTAAGGCTATTGGTTAAAGAAAACCCCGAACTTAAGCTGATTCATGACAAGCTAATCAATTTAATTCAAGAGTATGAACAAACCCATTGGAAAGATAGCGAATCTATTAAAGAAGAACGATTTGAAGAAGCTGAAATAGCTGAAATATTGATTGAAATTGAACAAAAGTTTATAACACAAAGAAAAGAAATAATAAGAAAGAGATTGAAAAGTTATGATATGAATCAGACAGATTTGGCATTGTTACTGGGACATAATAAATCCTACATGTCAGAACTAATTAATGGAGTAACGCAATTCTCAATGAAGGACTTAGTTATTATTCACCGTGTATTACATATTGAATTATCCAAACTTATTCCTACTTATCTGCATAGTGAAACGAGAGAACGAATTAAGAGAACCATTGAACAGCTTAACAAACCAAAGCTAACATTAAGAAAAAAGGATTTGATAATAAACTAATATAGCGCATTATCGTGCAGCCCATCCCCCTCCTTTATACCAAAACCCCAGTGGGTCAAAATGACCAGAATAGGGGGTTAGTATCACCAGAATACCCAAGTCTTACCAAAGAAAAATTAACAGATTTCCTGAAACCCTGAACTGGCTCACCCGGGTATAGACCCATCATGCCGTTTCATCCCCTCTTTTGTCCGTTTCACCCAATTATCCCTTTCCCGCATTCTGATTGAATAGTACGTTTGCCGAAGTTTAGTATTTCAAACTTTGATTCATAAAAACGTAACCTTTTCAATCTAATCAGTATGTCAAAAAAACTATTGCAGAAGTATTTCTTTTTGTTTCTAACAATGGCCGGGCTGGCTTTTCAAAGCACAGCACAAACGAACAGGCAGTTAAGCTTGGAAGATGCTGTAGCATATGCCCTGGAGCATAACAAGACCTTGCAAAATGCCCATTTATCAATGGATGAATCCCAGGCGCAGTTAATGGAAACCATTGCACAGGGCTTGCCCCAGGTGAATGCAAGTATCGATTATTCCAACTTTTTCGGATCTACTGCTTCCCTGGGTCCGGGATTCGATATCGAGTTCACCCCAACCAGCAATTTGGGTATTTCTGTCAGCCAATTGATTTTCAACGGGAATTATATTGTAGGCATCCAAATGTCGAAACTCTACAGGGAGATGGTGAAAACCAATGCTGAAAAAACCGAACTGGAACTCATAGCAAATGTAAAGCGGGCCTATTTTCTGGGGCTGGTTACCCTGAAGTCGAGGGAGTTTCTGGAAGCGAATGTAGAGAATATGGATGATTTGCTGCAAAAGACAAAGGCTTTGGTTAGCGTGGGCATTGCAGAACAGGTAGATTATGATCAGTTATCGGTTCAGTATATCATGCTCAAAGATGTCAAGAGCGCCATGGACAGGCAGGTGGAAATGTCGCTGAACATGCTCCGTATGCACATGGGTCTCTCTGGCGATGTGGAAATAGAACTTACCGATTCCTTTGAAAGCATCATGAGCATTTCTGATATAGGCACGAGCCTGACCAAGAATTTTGATCTCAGCCAGAACATTGATTACCAGATTATGGCTTTACAAACCCAAATGGGTGAGAAGCAGGTGAGTATGGAAAGAGCCTCCAACCTACCTACTTTAACGGGCTTTTACAGCTTTACCGAAAAACTTCTGAAACCGGAGTTCGATCTTACCCCACCCCACGTCATTGGATTGAATCTCAGCATCCCCATTTTTTCAAGTGGAGCCAGGTATGCAAAGCTCAAACAGGCTCAAATCAATCTGGATATTACCCGCAACCAGGCTGATTTGGTCGCGCAACAACTAAACATACAGGAGAAACAGTTGAGATTCAACATGAAAAATGCCCTGGAACAGTACGAAAGTCAAAAAGCCAACCTGGAGGTGGCACGAAGAGTATTTGAAAACATCAATAACAAGTTCAGGCAGGGTACCATCTCAAGTCTTGACCTTACCACAGCAAACAACAATTTCCTGCAGGCCGAAAGCAGTTATATCTCAGCTGTTTTTCAGCTTCTGGAATCACAGCTGGAGCTGGACATGTTGATTAGCAATTATCAAACAAGATAAATCAAAATTATATAGTAGTAAAAACTTCTTAACACGAAAAATCAAATGAAGACAATTTTGAAAATTACTTTTTTTATGGCAGTGAGTTTATTTTTCATTCATTGCTCCAGCACCGATGGAGCTAATGAGCAGACTTCTGCCACCCGCACTGCTCAATCTGTGAAAGTATTGCCGCTGCAATACAGTGAAATTCCAAGGGATGTAACTTATACGGCCCATTTAAAAGCATACCGCGAAGTGCACCTTACCACATCCTTACCCGGGAGTATAGAAAAAATACATGTAGATGTAAGTCAAAATGTATCCCAGGGGCAACTTCTGGTGGAAATGGACAAGAACCAACTCAGGCAGGCCCGGTTGCAGTTTAATAATCTTGAAGCCGACTATCACAGACTTGACACCCTTAATAAATTAGGAAGTGTGGCACCTCAGCAATATGCCCAAATGCGCACACAATATGAACAGGCCAAAGTAAATCTGGAATTTTTAAAAGAGAACACCATGCTTATGGCTCCTTTTAATGGAGTGGTATCGGGAAAGTTTTTTGAAAACGGTGAGATGTTTTCAGGGGCACCCAATACACCCAGTGGCAAGGCAGCCATCCTTTCGCTGATTCAAACCCACCAGCTTATCGCAACGGTAAGTGTGGCAGAGCGCTTTTACCCGTCAATCAGTATAGGCATGCAGGTATTTGTAAGTACTGATGTGTATCCCAATGAAACATTCAGTGGAACCATTTCGAAAATATTTCCTGAAATAGACCCGCAAACCCGGTCATTCAAAACCGAGATACTTATTCCCAACAACGACCAGAGATTAAGACCCGGCATGTTTGCCCGGGCCCGAATCGAAATGAATCATGTGAATGCTTTTGTAGTGCCGGCAATGGCTGTTTTGAAACTTCAGGGCTCAAACGAACGCTTTGTTTATCTTGAAAACCAGGGAAAGGCACAAAGGGTAGTGGTTGAATTAGGAGATCGCTACGACGATAAAGTAGAGGTTATTTCCGATCAGATCAAAACAGGCGGCAGACTCATTATTGCAGGTCAGTCAGGCTTGATTGATGGTGCTTTCGTAATGGTACAAGAATAATTCATCATTCACAATTTCTACAAAAATATTCAACAATGAGCATATTTAAAAATGCGGTTAAGAAGCCTATTACCACCATGATGGTGTTTACTGCAATTATTGTAATGGGCTTATACTCACTGATACACATTCCCATTGACCTGTTACCGGAGATAGAACCTCCGTTTGTATCGGTAATGACCACCTATCCCGGTGCCAATGCCAGTGATGTAGAATCCAATATTACGCGTCCATTGGAGGATGCATTTAACTCGGTCGACAAGTTAAAGCAGATATCATCAGTATCGAGCGACAACTTGTCAATCATCAGTCTTGAATTCAATTGGGGAACCGACCTTAATGAGGCATCCAATGAAATACGCGAAACCATTGATATGGTGTTCGACAACCTGCCTGATGGAATAAGAAGGCCTGCCATGTTCAAATTCAATATGAGCTCTATGCCTATTGTTTTCTATGCCATCACGGCCCGGGAGAGTTACCCCGGACTGGAAAAAATCCTGGAAGAAAAAATCATCAACCCACTTAACCGGATAGAAGGCATAGGCTCGGTAAGTCTTATAGGTACCCCACAAAGAAAAATTTATGTGGAAGTTGATCCCATTAAGCTCGATGCTTATAGCTTAAGCATTGAGCAGATCGGTGAAGTGATACGTGCCGAAAACATGAATATGCCTTCAGGTAATATTCTGATGGGCCCCATGGACTACCTTTTTCGCGTACAGGGCGAGATAAAAGAGAGCAGCGAACTTGCCAATCTGGTGGTAGGCAATCATCAGGGAACATCCGTTTATCTGAGTGATGTGGCGCAAATAAGGGATGCTATTAAAGATGTAACCCTTGATGAACGTATTGACGGAGAGAGTGGAGTGCGAATGTTTGTAATGAAGCAATCAGGTGCCAACACGGTTCAAATTGCCAAAGATGTACGCAAAGCCCTGGCTGAATTGGAAAAAGACCTGCCCGCAGACGTCTCAATAAAAGAAATCGTTGACTCTTCCTTGTTTATCAGCGATTCTATCAGCAACCTTTCTCAAACCATTTTATGGGCGCTTCTGTTTGTGGTTCTTGTGGTTCTGTTTTTCCTGGGCAAATGGAGGGCAACCTTTATTGTAATGCTCACCATACCCATATCACTGATTGTGTCATTCATTTATCTATATATTACAGGAGGTTCACTTAACATCATCTCTCTGGCTTCTATTTCCATAGCATTGGGTATGGTGGTAGATGATGCCATAGTGGTACTGGAGAATATTTCGCGCCATATCGAACGGGGAGCCAGCCCAAGGGAAGCAGCCATTTTTGCTACCAATGAGGTATGGCTTTCGGTTATCGTAACTACTCTGGTAATTGTTGCCGTATTCTTCCCATTAACCCTTGTGGGTGGTTTAACAGGAGTTTTGTTCAATCAGCTGGGCTGGATTGTTTCCATCACGGTAATTGTTTCCACCCTTGCAGCCGTTACCCTTACGCCTATGCTTTCATCTGTATTGCTGAGGCTAAACAGCAAAATCAGCATACCCTCCCGCTTTTCACATGCAAGAATCATAGAACCTTTTCTGAGGCGCATGGAAAATCTGTTTGAGTACATTCTCCAGGTAGCGCTGCACAACAAAAAGAAAGTGTTAATAACAGCCCTGGCGATATTCGTAGGGTCATTGTTTCTGGTGCGATTTCTCAGTATGGAATTTATGCCCGAAACCGATGAAGGACAATTAAGTGCAACCATTGAGCTTACCAGCGGATTGCGAGTAGAGGAAACCGTTAAAATTGCCAGGCATATTGAAGATTTGGTCAATAAAAAGTATCCGGAAGTAGAGCTTATGTCCGTGTCATCAGGATCAGACAGCGATGGAGGTATAATGGCCCTGTTTAGTGAAACCGCATCCAATATGATCAATATTTCCATGCGTTTGTCTGCTGCATCCCAAAGGGAGCGTGATGTTTGGGTAATGGCAGATGCTTTGCGAAAGGATTTTGATCTTATACCCGAAATAGCTCACTACTCCGTTTCTACCAGTGATGGTGCATCGGGTTCTTCTGGTTCCAGCACCGTTGATATAGAAATATACGGGTATGACTTTAATACTACCAGCCGCCTGGCCCATCAGCTAAAAGATGAAATTGCGGCCCTGCCCGGAGCTACCGAAGTGCAGGTAAGCCGAAAGGATGAAAGACCGGAATTGCAATTGATTCTTGACAAGAAGAAAATGGCTGGTCATGGATTGAATACAGCTATGGTATCCATGGCACTGCGCAACAGACTAACCGGTATGACTGCGTCACAACTCAGGGAAGAAGGGGATGAATATGATATTATCATCCGCTACAAAGAGGAATTCCGCAATTCACTGTCAGATGTTGAAGCCTTTACCATAACCAATCCCATGGGAGTAAAAGTACGGTTGAGTGAAATTGGAGAAATCAAAGAGTATTTCAACCCACCCAATATTGAACGCAAAAGAAGAGAACGAGTCATAACCGTTTCTGCGGTGCCGGCAGGCATATCGCTGGGTGATTTGGCCGGAGAAATCCAGAAAATAGTGTCGGCAACAGAAATTCCCCAGGGGGTAATGGTAAACGTAGGGGGTGACTATGCAGAAATGATGGACTCCTTTATGGATTTGGGATTGCTTATTCTCATAAGCCTTATTCTGGTCTTTCTGGTAATGGCTTCTCAATTCGAATCATTTGTAATGCCTTTTGTGATCATGTTCTCAATCCCCTTCTCATTCACCGGGGTTATTTTGGCGCTTTTAATCACCAATACCACCCTGAGTATTATAGCAGGTTTGGGAGCCGTGTTGCTCATCGGTATTGTGGTGAAAAACGGTATCGTATTGATTGATTATATCAACCTGCTCAGAGACCGGGGTCATGCTTTAAATGAAGCCATCATCCAGGCAGGGAAAAACCGTTTGAGACCCGTATTGATGACTGCATTGACCACTATTCTTGCCATGTTGCCCATGGCAATAAGTACCGGAGAGGGCTCTGAAATATGGAGCCCCATGGGAATAACGCTCATTGGTGGTTTGATTTTCTCTACCCTGGTTACCCTGGTTTTGATACCTGTGGTGTATGGCATTGTTTCGCGCCGTGGTGAGAGAGATAAGATGAGAGAAGTAAGGGAGAAGTTTACCTTTTTACAAGAAGTGTAAATCCTATGGACACATTAAATCTCCTTGTTCAGGATTTAAAACACATCCAGGTATGATCAACAAGGAGATTTAATGTGATACCAGTGTAACAAACATGTAAATGCAAGCGTCTATTATAAGTATATCGTTCGCAATCAATAATGCTACTTATGAGGTGCTTGGTTTCTTCCGCTTAAACAGATTAGGATATTCAACAACTTAAAACAAAAAGAATGAAGGCAGTAATGATAATGTTTAACCAGGCCAGTAGTGAAAAGGTGGAATTCATTTTGGATTATCTTGAGATTCGCGGATATACCTGGTGGAATGATGTACAGGGGCGTGGCACCGAAACCGGTGAGCCCCGCAAAGGAACCCATACCTGGCCTGAGATGAATTCGGCAGCTATGGTAGTTTTACCCGACGAAAAAGTGGATCCGTTACTTGAAAGTATAAAAAAACTTGATCAGATAAATACGGAAGTGGGAATAAGAGCGTTTGTAATGAATGTAGAAAAAACATATTGAACATATTGAAGATGAAAATATCAAAACTTGCCGATATTCATCCTGAAGCCCTGATCGGCGAGGATGTTGAAATCGAATCTTTCGTCAGGATAGACAAAGATGTGGTAATAGGAGATGGCACCTGGATTGGAGCCAACGCGAGTATTTATCCGGGAGCACGTATCGGGAAAAACTGCAAGGTTTTTCCCGGTGCAGTGATTGCGGGAGTCCCCCAGGATCTTAAATTCAGGGGCGAATACTCAACGGTGGAAATTGGCGATAATACAACCATACGGGAGTATGTTACCATCAATCGTGGTACTGCCAGTGCCGGGGTTACCCGGGTGGGCAGCAATACCTTATTGATGGCCTATAGTCATGTGGGGCATGATTCTGTTGTTGGTGACAATTGTGTTGTTGCCAATAGTGTGCAAATCGCCGGGGAAGTAATTGTTGAAGATTGGGCAATTATTGGCGGGGCAAGTGCCATTCATCAGTTTTGTCGTATCGGAGCGCACTCTATGGTTTCGGGTATGACGGGCATATTGTCGGATGTGGCACCTTACACAAAAGTATTCGGTATTCCGGCCCGTTACATTGGCATCAATACTATAGGCCTGAAGCGAAGGGGCTTTACCCGGCAACAAATCAATAACATCCGGGATATTTACAGGGTGGTTTATGAACAGGGGCTCAATACTACCATGGCACTTGAATATATTACCCTTGTTATGGATGTGTCGGAAGAAATGGCTGTTATTTTGCGGTTTTTCGAAAACTCAACCCGTGGAGTGGTGAAAAGACCCAATGGTGAGGAGCCCGGTCAAAGCAAAGTTCAAACCCAAAACGGCGTTGAAATAGCCGTTAACCATTCAGCCACAAATCTCTGAACAAGGTGGCTTTTTCGCGTACCACGGTAATTTTTTCTTCGTGGCGGGGCTTGGTTTTTACCAATAGCTTGCCGTTAAACCAGGGTTCTACCTTTTGAATGGCATCGATGTTGACGATGGTCTGGCGGTTGGTGCGGAAGAACTCTTTGGGGTCAAGGCTTTCCATAATCTGGTTGAGGTTAAGGTCGAGCAGGTGCTTTTGCTCTTTAAAATCCATGGCAATGGTGGCTTTGTTTTCCAGGTAGAAGAAAGCAATATCCTTAACGTTGAGTTTGTACCACCCATCGGCTTTGCTCACCAGGAAACGCTCGCGGTAATGGGGTTGGGACTGCTGCAAAACATTGAGCAGCTTTTGTACATCGAACTCCTGGATGTGCATTTTCTGGTACAGTTTCGATTGCTCATTGACTTTTTGAATGGCCGCTTCAATCTGCTCTTTTTTAATGGGTTTGAGCAGGTAATCGATGGTATTGGCTTTGAAGGCCTGAATGGCATATTGGTCGTAGGCCGTTGTGAAAATGATAAAGCTATCGGGTTTGATTTGTTCCAGAATGTTAAAGCATAAACCGTCAGAAAGCTGCACATCCATAAAGATAATGTCGGGGTGAGGATGGTTTTGCAGCCATTCCACCGATTCCTTAACCGATCCCAGGGCGTTCATGATTTGTGCCCGGGGCAGCAGCTCCGATACGAAGCGTGCCATCAACCTTTGGGCCGGCAATTCATCTTCTATTATCAATATCTTCATTTCCATGGCATTCGTTTTATCTGTCATCAATAACAGGAACCTTCACCCGGAAATGGGTGGGGGTTTCCTCCACGAATATATCCATATTTTTCAACAATGAATACCTTCTGCGTATATTGGTAAGTCCTGTGGTGGTAGAAAAGGTCTCCGTTTTCTTTAACAGGTTGTTTTCCACAAGGATATAGCCATTGTCTTGTTTTATAAAAATGGTCAATGGGTCCGTAGGTATTATTTTGTTGTGCTTAAGGCAGTTCTCCACCAGTATTTGCAATACAAGTGGCGGAATTTCAGCCTGGATTTTTTTCAGGTTTTCGTCAATTTCAATGTTCAGGGCATCTCCATAGCGAACCTTATACAGATAAATATAGGCCTCCAAAAATTCCAGTTCTTTTTGCAGGGGCACGGTAAATTTGTCGCTGCTTTGCAATACATAGCGGAATATGTCGCTCAGCTGTCCGATATACTTCACAGCCTTGTCGGCATCATCATAAATTTCCGATACCAGCACATTGAGACTATTGAACAGAAAATGGGGATTGAGTTGGTTTTGCAAAGCATGCAAATCCGATTTCAGTTTTTCTTCCTTCAGCAATGCATTGGCTTCTTTCTCTTTCTGCAGTTTGTCTTTGTATCGGCTGATGATGAGAATCAGGTCGATAAGGATAACATACACGATGGATATGGATATGGTGACAAGGGTTTTGCGGGTAAAAGGCTCAGGGGTGATGAGGAAATAAAACAGATGATACAGTACAAAATAAAAGGCCAGTGTGATTCCTATTTTGAAAAGGGTGATGTCTGGAAGTGAGCTTTTTGAGGCAAATTTGCGCGATACCCATTTGTCGATCCATAAAGTGCCTTCGCTGGCAAGGATATAGCCAATAATAATAAGGGGATATACATGGCGCATGTGTATGAAGTTCCGGAAAAAACTTCCCTCCACGATATAGTCGATAAAAATAAGAATCCCAAACCCGATAGCGGCAATGATGGCATTTCGTATAAAGAAGGGCTTCAAAACTTTCAGATAACGCTGCATACTATCGGATTTGGGATTCATTGTTTTTGCAAATATACTGCCTTTTTAAAGCAGGTGTAATATTGTTGGTCGATTTTAAAAGGCATAGCCCAGGGTAAAACTCAGAGCTTTGGTGCGGAAGTCGTCAGGTTGGTTGGCCACTTCTGCCAGTCCCATGTCGTACTTCATATCCAGGCGCAGGTAGTTGGTGCCCAGAGGGCGCTGATAACCCATTCCCAGGCTGAGACCGAAATCATGCTTTTCTTCTTTTTTCAGAGATTCAATATCGCTGCTGCTTCCGTTTTCCGGTTTGAGTTTGTCGCTCAGGGCATAGGCCATATAGGGTCCGGCATTGAGATGCAGTTGTGCTCCGCTGCGGCGCACAATATCTGTATTTACATATTGCAACTGCACGGGCACCTGCAGGTAATGCACCGAATAATCAATCTCCTGATTGAAACCGGTCAGCAGGTTTTCTCCCGTGCGCGACCGTTGGCTGTAGTTGAGTTCGGGTAGCAGGTTCAATGATGGATTGATGGGTATGGCACGGAATACCCCGGCGGTGAAGGCCACCGAAAGGGGGTCGTTGTCGGCCAGGTCGCCGGTTTTGGCAAAGGTGGTCAGTGCAATTCCACTGCGAAATCCGCGGTATTGTGCCTGAGTCTGAAAAGTTATGACCCAAAGGGCCATTGCAAGGATAAAGAATTTTTTAATTTTCATCTGTTTATATCTTTTTTTAATGGTTAGATGCAGCTCGCTAAATATGCGTTCGTACTGCAATTTTAATTTATTGCGAATTATAATCATCTGCAGGTGTCAAAAGTTATTGTCATAGCTCGGTTCATAAATTTGAATTTTAGGGTAAATGAATGAATGATGGAATGATCCCGTTTTAGGGGCTGATTCAGATTTGTGGCGATACACAATAGAAACCAGCTGGTTCATGCTGAAAAGCTGTTTGTCGGGTTTGGTGTCCAGTTGTATGTTAAACTGGTCTTCCACAAAATAAAGCAGCAGATTAACCTCCCAGGGCGACATAAAGTAATCGTCGGTAAAGTTGGCTGTGTAGGATGATGCATGATGGCGAACCTTCATTTTGGTTCTGATGATACTCTGTATCTTTTTGTGAACATCGGAATGGGTCATTGTTGTAGTGTTAGGGTTAATATTATTTTGACTATTCTTTAGTTGTGCTGAACTGTGGGTTTTAATCCAAATATGTTTTTTATAGCTTTTAGGGAAGTTTTTAATCCTTTCTTTGCCCTTCTGTATTTCATCCAGGAGATTCTGTCCTTTGCGATTTGCAGTGCTCCCCATACCGGGTCACCCCGATATTCAAGGGAGTAAAAATGGGCAATGGTACCAAGGCAAATGGCAGTGCCATTGATGCGTTTGAGGTTTGCCATCCGTTTGCGGAAGCTGATGTTTTTCCGGAAACGCATACGATTCAAATCTATCAGGTAAAATTCGTTAATCCCTTCCGGGTTGTTTTTGATCAAAACATTGGATGCAGAGAGATCTTTGTGCAGTATGCCATTGTTGTGCAGTTCATTGCAGGCAAAGCGGGCGAAACCTGACAGTAGCTCAAGACGATCAGAAAGCTCGAAGTCAAAGGCATGTTTTAAGCTTAAATCGTGTTCCAGGTATACACTTATGGAGTAACTGTTTTGCAAAATTCTGCTGCTGTTGTAATACTCCACAAAAGCAACCGGGTCAGGTGTGTTCACGCCCAAATCCAAAAGCTTCAGGGCATAATTGAAAGATCGGTTTGCTTTGGAGGGCCTGATAAAACTGTATACTATACGATTGATGGGGTTGTGGTTGCCAAATGATTTGATACAAAGTTTAATTCCTTTATGTTCAGTTACCTTTACATGGTTGCGTGAGTTTTGCAGGGTAGTCTCAAGATCAGGAAATAACTGATGAACATTAAGAACAAAATCTTTTAAGCAATCAAAGCCGGGGTTAATTTCATATTTTATCATATCTCTTATCTTTTAATTTGCTGTTTCGTTGCAAGGTCATGTTAATTCCTGATGGAGCTTTGTTTTGCGGTATGCTAAAACCGGAGAAAATTGCTGTTAAAATGCCTGGTTGATAAACATTTGCACCTGGGCGCCTTCGTTGCTGACCCCTGTATCTACCCTTACCACCATCTGATTGGCAAATAGCCTGAAGCCAGCGCCCGCAGAGTATTTCAAGTCTTCGTGCAGTATGCTCAGCTGCCATGAGGGGGCCACGCGTCCTGCCTCGGCAAAAAACACCCATTGTATCCAGTCGTTACGCACTCCGATTCGTTGTATAAAGTCCCAGTTGGCCAGGGGGTTAAAGTGGGGGATAAAGCGGTATTCAGCGGCATAGTAGAATGTTGCTTTATCCGAAAATCGTGCTTCTGGGTAAGCCCTGAAGCGAAACCTGCCACCCAGGCTTGCCCCCAGAAAAGGCGAGGGTCTGTGGGGCATAATTCCTGTCTCATTCATTGTATAATCATCCCATGAAGAAACATAAGCCGACCATGCCGATAGTGCCAGTATACGTTGTCTTCTGACACCTTCAGGAAGAGTGAAAAATCTGCTGTAGGAGGCTTCTGCCATTTGCCAGGGCACGGTGCTGTTTAATGCCTTTGTGCCCCGGGTATATCTTGCCTCCAGGGCACTTCCCCGCGAGGGGTTTTCCCTGAAATCCACATTTTCCATCAGCAAGCCTGTTGCATAACCAGCTGTGGTAAGGTTTTGCTTCCCCATAGGTAATTTTAAATCCTGATTTCGGTAAAACAGTGTGGTTTCCAGAAAAGTGCGCCCGTTAAATAACACAGGGCCATGGCCTCCTGTAAAACCCGATACGGGAATTCCCCGGTCAAGCTCAATGGTGGAGATGATCTGGTCGCGGCCCAGACCAACCGGCAAAAGCCACTTTCCCTGAAGCTGCATGGCTGCGCTATTGCTTTTGATGCGAAAATAGTTGTCTTTATGCGAGTCGTTGCGCCCGGCCCATTGTCCGCCAAATTCAGGATTGGGCCCGCTGTAAAGATCCAGTGCCCCGTAATGGGCCAGATCCACAAAGGTGTTTACAAACAACCTTTCTATGCCGGGAATCTGCAGGTAAAACATTTCACCATAGAGATAGGCCGAGCCGTTGGTGCTGTACATCAATACCACGTTCGATACATCCTGTGGCTGCAGCAGTCCTCTGGCAGCTACATCTACAGCAGCTGCCACTCCCAGGGTTTGCAGATAAAATGCAAAGGGAATAATCACAGCACCCTGTTTGTCCTGGCTATGCTCAAGGGAGCGCTCAAGGAGGATATCCTGTGCTTTGACCGGTCCTTTAAGGGTCATAAGCAGAACGGCTGAAAGAAGTATGTATGTTAAGACGCTTCTCATTTTTAAAGTTTATTGAAAAAAGTAATGCGACATAGGCCATGCGCAGAAAGTAACCAGCTCGGCAGCATTGAAGGCATCGGCATTAAATTCTTTAATCTTTTGAGCCAGCAACTCCAGCTTCTCAATTTCTTTTACCTGCATGAATATGGACGAGTTATAACCTGGCCATACCGGGTCGTTGAAACGGGGATCGGCTTTTTTGTTTTTGGCTTTTACCTGGTCTGTAACCTGGTACTCGCGGATGTTGCAAGCTTCTATGATTTCCAGTAATTGTTCCTGAACACTTATGTTGCAGGTGCAGTATATGATGTGCATGATGTTAATTTTTTGAATTATGAATTAGTTGAGGGTTAATGGGTTATTTAGTTAATAGGTTAATAGGTTATCGAAACGAAGCGAAGATTCTGTGACTGAAGATATGCGGGATTGAGTTATTGGATTGAGTTGCGGAGGAAGGAAGTGTTTCACAACACGTCTCCCCCCGCTAACTCCAATCAACAAAAAATGAACGAAAATCAAACCTCCACAAATCAACATTTTTCAGAACAAATCTTCTACTCTCTCGTCTCTGGTCTCCGGTCTCTCTTCCACCTTCCTCCTTTGACCTTTCACCTTTGAGCTTCCAGCTTCCAGCTTCGAGCTTCCAGCTTTATTATCCAATCGCCCTTATATTAAACACCGTATAAATCACCGGTATCAGCACCAGGGTAATGACGGTTGATACAAGTAGCCCGCCGATGATGGTGATACCCAGTGGTGACCACATTTCGGCACCCATACCGGTGGAGAGTGCCATGGGCATCATTCCCAGTATGGTGGTGAAGCTGGTCATCAATACAGGGCGCAACCTGGAGCGTCCGCCTTCCTGCACGGCTTCGATGAGGCCATAGCCTCTTTTGCGAAGCAGGTTGGTGTAGTCTACCAGTACAATTCCGTTGTTTACCACAATACCCAGCAACATGATGGCGCCGATAAAGGTTACCACACTCAGGGTAAGGCCGGTTATCACGAAGGCCCATACGATACCAATGATGGAGAAAGGAATGGCGAAAATGATGATGAATGGGTCTTTGAGCGATTCAAACTGCGATGCCATTACCATGTACACCAGCAGGATACCTGCCAGGAAAATGAGTTTGAGGCTGGCGAAAGAATCACCCTGATCGGTAATCTGGCCGCCCAGCTCAACGCCGATTCCCGGCTGATGGGGAAACTGCTCCAGCATTTGTTGTACTTTCATGGCTCCCTCGCCCAGTGAAATGCCATCCAGGTCGGCGGTAACTTTCACGATACGCTGCTGCTCTTCGCGACGAATCTCCAGGGGGCCGCGCACCTGTTCGATGGTGGCAATTTCGCGTATAGGGAATTTCTGGCCCGTGAGGGTGCTTATCATGATGTTGCTCAAATCTTGTGGTGAATTTCTGAATTCGGGCGCATAACGTACCACAATATCATACTCGTTGCCGCTTTCACTGAACTCACCCGCCTCGGCACCATAGATGCTCTGACGTACCTGCATGGCAATCATAGCCGTATTGAGACCCAGCTCCGATGCTTTGTCTTTGTCCACGCGGATCTCGTATTCGGCTTTTCCGGGGTCAATGGTGTTTTCAATGTTGGTAAGACCATTGATTTTGCGCAGCTCTGATTCAATGCGAAGGGCAGTCTCGTTGAGCTGGTCATAATTGTGTCCGGTAATCTCCACCTCGATGGGTTTTACGTTACCCAGAAGGGCAGAGGAGAAGAGGCTTCCTCCGTGTACGGTAAAGGTGGCCACTTCGGGGACTTCCCTTTCAATGCGTTGTCTTACGGCATTGGCGGCTTCCCAGGCGCTGCGGTCGCGCTCATCGGGGCGGCCCATGCGCAATACCAGCGAACCGATATTTTTACCTTCCTGGAAACCCACGGTGGTAAGGGCTCCGTCATCAGTCTGACCTACAATGGTAAACTGGCTTTGCATTTCGGGGATTTCCTCCAGCATAATGCGTTCTATGCGGCGGGCAATGCGTTCGGTTTCCCGGGCACTGGTGCCGATTTCCATCTCAAACTGCACACTCACATCGCCGGAGTCAAACTCAGGAATGTAATCGGTGCCGATGCGGCTGCCCACGAAAAGGGTAAAGACGAAAATCAGCAATGCCGTTACGATGGTAAAGGTTTTGTGATAAACGGCCCATCCCAGCGTTTTTTTGTAGAAAGCTTCCATGGACTCAAAAACACTCTCGCTCCACTGGTAAAACTTTCCTTTGGGTTTGCTGTCGCGGCCCATAGGTTTGAGCAGGCGTGAAGCCAGCATGGGGGTGATGGAAAGCGCTGTAATCAGTGAGGCAATGAGGGTGATGGTGGTAAGTACCGCCAGCTGCTTAAACAATACGCCCACAATACCTCCCATGAAAAGCAATGGAAGAAATACACTGATGGTAGTAAGGGTAGAGGCAGAGATGGCCATCCCCATTTCGCTTGCACCAAAAACGGCGGCCTGTTTGGGTTTGCTGCCCTTCTCCATATGCTGTGTAATGTTTTCCAGCACAACGATGGCATTGTCAACCACCATGCCTATGGCAATTACAATGGACATGAGCGAGAAAATGTTTATACTGTAGCCTGCCAGGAACATATACACGAATGCAGCAATGAGCGATACAGGCATGGTAAGCATGATGATAAGGCTGGAGCGCCATTCGCGCAAAAACATGAATACCACCAGCATTACAAAAAAGCCAGCCCACCAAAGGGTTCTGGAAAGGTTGTTGATGGACCTTACCACGATATCCGAGCTGTCTACAATCTCCAGTATCTCCACATCTTCAGGAAGGAATTCCATTACCCGTTCCATTTCGGATCTTACGGCTTCGGCTACTTCCAGGGTGTTGGTACCCGATTGCTTTTGTACGAAAAAGGCCACAGAGCGTTTTTCGCCCGTGCGGGCATAAGCATTGTTCTCTTTGTAGTCGTCGGTTACAATGGCTACATCGCGAACCCTGACAGGTTTGCCCATTATGGAGGGCAAAACAATGTCCCTGATTTCGTCCACACGGTCAATTTCTCCGGTAACACTAATGGAGAAGTCGCGGCTGCCCACTTTGATATTTCCACCTGGTATGCTCAGGTTTTCTGCTTTGAGGGTGTTGGCAATCTGGCTTACGCTCAGGCCATAGGCTTCCATTTTCAGCGGGTCAACCTCCACGCGGATTTCTCTTTGCGGGGCACCAATGGTTACTACGGTTCCCACACCTTCCACTTTGCGCAAAGGGGTAGCGATTTCATCCTCAATAATATCGTAAAGATTATAATAATTATCGGTGGCCTGGATTCCATAAGCGATAACCGGTATCATGGCACTGTTCACCTTCAGGATAACGGGCTGGTGCACATCGCGGTGCAGGCGGCGTTTTACGAGCTCAATGTTGTCGCGTGCGCTGTTGGACGCTTCGTTCACATCCACGCCCCAGTTGAAGCGCATGGTGATGAACGAGACGTTTTCTTTAGATACCGATTGAATGGAGCGCAAATTTTCTGTAGCTGCCAGCACGGTTTCCAAAGGGCGGGTTACCTGGTCTTCCACCACCTCGGCAGAAGCTCCCGGGTAAACGGTTACCACGGTGAGGGTGGGGAATTCGATTTCGGGCAATACATCGCGGGGGAGCATCTTGATGGCCACAATACCAAAAAGTATCACCGCGATAAATACCATCAATGTGGTTGTGGGTCTTTTGACTGAATTATGGGGTAACTTCATGCTTACTTTCCTCCATTATTTACGATTCGTACCTTGTCGCCATTCTGCACACGGTTTTTGCCTCCGATGATAATTTCATCTCCGTTTTCAATACCGGTAACCACCAGCATTTCGCCCAAACCGTTGATTCGCTCTACCTCGCGGGCCTGCACGATGTCGTTTTTTACCACAAATACCATTTCAGAATCTGTTTCAGGGTCACGGTAAATGGCCTCCATGGGGATGAATACCTCAGTTTTTTCGGGAAGCTGAATGTTTGCCCGTGCAAACATGCCGGGCTTAAGGCGCATGTCGTGATTGGGGATGGTAATTTCTACCGCCGAAGTGCGCGACCGGGTGGAGAGATAGGGTTTTATAAGGCTGATTTCGCCCATAAATTCTTCTCCCGGAAAGGCATCCACCATGATGATGGCTTTCAGCTCCTTATTAATCTTTGCCAGATCTTTTTCGTTCACATCCACCTGTACTATTACCGGGTTGAACTGCATCAAACGAACAATACCACTGGTGTTGGAGTAGCCGGGTTCAAAGTTGAAATTGAGGAAGTAGTTTTCCCCTTCATTGGCCATATAGTCCACAATGACCCCTGAGAAGGGAGCCCTTATCTGGGTGTTCTTCTTTGCCAGTTCGTATTTTGCAGTGGATGCATCGAAGCGGGCTTTCACATGGTCGTACTCCTGACGGCTCACGCTGCCGTTTTCCACCAGCCGCGATACCCTCTCATAGTCTCTCTTCAGGGTAAGGTATTCTGTTTCTGTCTGAGCCAGCATTTCACCGGCCATCTCTACCAGCAGTTGTCCTTCTTTTACCGATGTGCCCTCTGGGTAATGAATCTTTTCAATCCTGCCGGGAAATCCTGCTCCCAGGTTGGCTTCCTGATTGGCAAATACGGTACCGGTAAGCTGCAGCCCGGGAGCGTAAGTCTTTTGAATTGCTTTATGTGTGCTTACGATAATTTCGGGGTTCTCCTCAGCCATGGCTTCCTGTTTGTCGGAACAGCCTGTAAACAAAGCCAAAGTCAGGGCCAGCAAGGTTATGGTGGCAATTGCTCTTGTGGCAACTGCAAGTGCTTTTTCGCCGGGCAGTATGGCTACCCGTGTCTGTGGGGTCTGGGGTGAAAAAAATTGTTTCTGCATTTTTATCTGTTTGTTGAATTTTTACGAATATGATGTATTTGAAAGGTTTGATATTAGTGGTTTTGCTGCAGCTGGCCAATGTTTTTCTGCAGGCGGGTAAAGGCTATTTTCTCCTGGTTTCGTGCAGCAATGCCTGCCTCGTGGGCTTCCTGCCAGTGGGCCTGGGCTTCCAGCACATCGCGGGTGGTGGCTCTTCCCTCGGCAAAAAGGTCCAGGGTGAGGTCCAGGTTTTCTTCGGCCTGTTGCTGCGAAAGTTCCGATAGTTCACGGCGGGTGCGCGCTTCGGTAAGGGAGAACAGGCTCTGGCTCACCTGCAGCTCGATCATTTCGCGTGCATCCTCTTGCTGCAGCTGCACTTTCTCCCTCTCTATCCTGGCACGCGACACCTGCCGGCGTTTGTCTCCAAAATGATAAATGGGGATGGAGATGCCCACTCCTATGGTGTAGTCTCCGCCAAATTCATCCTTAAAGCCATTGTAGGGGTTGGGGTTGGTGAAATTGTAACCGGCCATCAGCCCGATGGAAGGGAGCATGTCGGCACGGTTTACCTTTACCAGCTCATCGGCAATGGCAACGGCCTGGTTGAGCATGTGCAGTTCGGCTCTCTGGCTCAATGCAATTTCTGTCAGGTTTTCTTCTTCCAGTGCCAGCATCGCCGGCTCAAAGTCAGCCTCCAGTTCAGCCTGGCTATGCAGGGGCAAACCTATGTGCTGATTCAAAGCCATACGCGCAAGGCTCAAGCCATTTTCTGCCTGCAACTGCAACAACTCTACTTCATTGTATTTGACCCGGGCCTGCAACACCTGGTTGTGGGTAATGATTCCTTCTGCAAAGAGGTTTTCCAGGTCTTTCACCAGTTGGTCCAGCATTTCCAGGTAAGCCTGTGAAAGTTCCACTTTTTCCTGCAAAGAAATCACCTGCCAGTACAATTCATCGGTGCGGAAAACCACTTCCGACAGGCTTTTCTCATACTGTGCCTGTGCGATGTTTTCGGCTTTCTGAGCTATCTGGTAGCCACTGCGGATTTTTCCGCCCATATAAATGGGTTGGCGCATGGTGATGCCCATACTGTAATTGTTCTTCTGGCCTATTTTGCCTTCTTCGGCAGGCAGCCAGGCGTAATGCTGAAAAATGGGGTTCCCTTCGGCATCGCGCATTACCTCCCCGGTATTAGGGTTGAAGGCAAGAATCTGCGGCGCCAGCTGGGGGTCCTGCAATACATCAGGGTTGAAATTACCTGTTTGAGGGTCGATGCCCTGCCAGGGTACCACGGGGAGAAACTTGTCGCTGTCGAACAGCTTGTAAGGTTTGTTTCTTCGCTGGTAGCCCGCTTCGGCATCAAAACGGGGCAGGAAATTGCTAAAGGAGGATTGGGTTTGCAGGGCTGCTCCCTGGCGGTCCAGGGACTCCATCTGCAGGTTGCGGTTGTGTTCGATGGCCATTTGCCGGGCCTGCTGCAGGTTTACGGTTTCCTGTGAAAAGCCTGAAATCGGCAGCAGGGTAAGAATGAAAAAAATTCGCCTCATTGTCATGAATCTTCTGTTTTGCGTTACACTTTTTTTTTAGGTCCGGGTCATCGATGTGATAGACCCAAATACAGTGCAAAGCAATACAGAATAGGGGATGGGGACAATAAGGAGGTGACTGAAACGGTAAAATCAGTATCTGAAACGGTGGAATGGAGATTTAAGGCCTGAGGGTTTGTCCTGACTAAGTCTTGGATTTGCTTATAAACCGTTTGTTTCGCAGAGAGTTTGTTTCGCAGAATGGAATTGGGTGGGAGCAAACTTTGTGGTGAAAATTTGTATCACAACATCAGAATTATTTTGTGTTATTAGGTCGGATGTTTTAAATGTTTAAATTTGCCTTCTGATATTTTTAGGGAATACAAAAGATTATTTTATTGAAAAGCTATGGAAACCAACTTTCTTACTGATTTGATGCTGCCTTTGGCCCTTGGTATTATTATGCTGGGGATGGGCCTTTCTTTGTCACCCGCGGATTTTAAGCGTGTGGTGTATAACCCCCGGGCTGCGGCATTGGGATTTATAAATCAGATTGTTATACTCCCCGTGGTGGGTTTTTCACTTGTTTTGATTTTCGGACTTGAGAATTTGTATCTCGCAGTGGGAATCATGGTGTTGGCAGCCTGCCCGGGTGGGCCCACTTCCAACCTTATCAGCCACATTTCCAAAGGCGATACGGCGCTTTCCATCAGCCTGACAGCTATCTCAAGTCTGGTCGCAGTAATTACAATTCCCCTGATCATCAATTTCTCCCTGGCCCATTTTCTGCAACAGGGGGAGTACGTTCCCTTACCGGTTTTGGACACCATTTTGCGTCTCACAATAATTACTCTTATTCCGGTGGGCATAGGAATGTATATCAGGGCAAAGGCAAAAAACTTTGCCAGGAAGATGGATAAACCTGTGAAAATTGTTTCAGGAATTTTGCTCTTCCTTATAATATTTGCTGCCATCAATTCCAACCGCGATATTTTTGTGAGTTCCTTCCGCGATGTGGGTCCGGTTGCCCTTGCTCTTAATACTGTAATGCTTTTGATTGGATATCTTACAGCAAGGTTCTTCAAATTAAATGTTGCTCAAAGTGTTACCATATCGGTAGAATCAGGTATCCAGAACGGTACTCTTGGTATCATGATTGCCAGCACGCTGCTGGCCAATGATGTAATGGCCATTTCTCCAGCTATTTACAGCCTTATAATGTTCATGACGGCAGGAATTATCATTGCGTGGATGAATTTAGGGTATGTAAGGTTCAGGGTTGCTTTGCAGAAACAGGTGGTTCGGAAGCGATAACTATGATCTTCTAAGTCGTTCAGCTATTTTCAAATCCTTACAATGAACCCTTCAACTGTTTCGATCAACTCCTGGGTTGAAAGGGGCATAATTTTATTTTCGCTCATGGGGATAGATATGAAAATTCTGGTCTGGCTCCGTCTCTGCAGGTGGGTAAAGGTTAAGGTATAATTCTGACATCTGCAGAAAAACCCTTAACCGGTCCACAGGATCCCTTTCCAGGGTCAGCCTGAGGCTCTCTGCATTAGATTCATCTTTCGTGGTGAAACTTACCTTAACCGTTCGCATCTTTTAAACTTTATATTTACTCAAAGTTAGCATTTTTTGAAATAGTTTATGAACCGAGCCATGACTTCTTAACATCTTGCAGTAAAACGAAAGTTTTAAAAATTATTTCAATTTTAAAAACCTGTAAATAAAATGATTAAATTTAATCTGATCTATTTAATTTAACTATTGACAGATGAACCGAGGAGCCTGGAAAGAGATAGTGGTTTTATTAAAGTCCTTATTGGTAATTCTCATTGTTTTTTGTCATGTGCAATTGTTTGGCAATGGAAACCGGAAAGGTTCCGACTGGCTTGAGCATGCAAGAACTTTTGCCGAAAATCAAAAAGATTCTGCCATACTGTCACTGCTCAAAGCCGCTGAATTGTTTGCCCTTGAAGAAGACTTTGCCGGCCAGGCAAGCATCTTTAACGAGATCGGAAATACTTACCTGCAAATGCGCAATACTTCCAAAGCCATTGAATATTACATTGCATCAGCCGAAACTTACAGGGAGAAAGCAGACAATCGACAGATGTATGGCCGCAACCTGATCAATATCGCCTTGATCAAATTAAATATTGAAGATCCAACTCAGGCCATGGAGTATGCAGAAAAAGGTCTTATTATTGCCCGCGAGTTTGAAGATGAACTGGCCATGGTTTTTACCCAAAGGTTGATTGGCAGGATTTACCGCAGCCAGGGAAATTATGATGAAGCCATTGCAGAAATCAGTAGAACCCTCGATTACTACCGCTTACAGCAAGACTGGGCAAACCTGGGTGAGTCGTACCAGAATATTGCCAATAATTTCTATGACAAAAAGGAGTATGAACTTTCTGTTGCATACACTGACAGCTCTATGCACTATAACCGAATGGCCGGTAATAACCTCAATCTTGCCTACTCCAGTCACAGTATGGCATATTCACTATTGCAGTTAAACAGGCTCGATGAAGCCAAAGCTTACAGTGATTCGAGCATTGCAGCCGGGAAAGACTTATCCAATCCCTTCCTGGTTATGGATGGTTACAGGATAAATGCCGATATCATGCGATTGAAGAAGGATATTGAGGGTTACAGTACTTATATGGTGAAATATCTTGCCCAGCGTGATAGTATTGATCAACTTCAGCAGGTATCTGTAACACGCGAACTGGAAGCTAAATATCAAAACCAGGTAAAGCAGGCCGAAATAGACGTATTGATGCTTGAGCAGCAACTGCTTGCATCCAATATCAGAAGGCAGAAAAATATGCGCAACGGGATCTCTTTCACTTTGGTCATTGTGATCATTTTTTCACTGCTACTGGTCAACCGGTTTAAAGTGTTGAACGTAACCCGCAGGCAGCTGGAAGTGGAAAAGTTGCGCAACAGCATCGCCCGGGATCTGCACGACGATTTGGGCTCAACACTTTCGAGTATAAATATCATAAGCCAAATGGCAGTGCAAAACGGCCAGACAGATGCAAGGAGCCTGTTTGACAAAATCGGAAAACACAGTGCGCTGATGATGGAAAAACTAAGTGAAATTGTATGGTCAATCAGTCCTGAAAATGATACTACCGAACAACTCATTGTAAAAATCAGAGAGTTTGCTTCGGAAATTCTTGAACCCAAATCCATTGAATGGAAACTCCATATAGACAAACACATCTGCAGCCTGAAGCTGTCTATTGAGAAAAGAAAAGCCATTTTTTTGGTAGTAAAAGAAGCTATCAACAATGCCGCAAAGTACAGTGCTGCCAGCAAGGTCGATGTTTTACTGAAGCTTACCAATGGATTGCTGGAAGTAAAGATTTGTGATAGGGGTAGAGGTTTTGATGAAGAAGCAGTAAAAAAAGGGAATGGGTTGCGCAATATGCGTGAAAGGGCAAGACTTGCCGGAGGTATAGTGAATGTCGATAGCCTCAGCGGGAAAGGCACTGAGGTGTTTCTCCAGATCCCTGTCACATGATCAGGGTATTTCCTTTTAATCTATTCAGGCTTACATTTGTCAGGTCATTTTAAAATGCTTTAAAACCTATGTCCATCCGCACACTCATATATGAAGACAACGACCTGCTTCGCGAAAGCTTATCGGGCATGGTGAGTCTGAATACCGATATGAAGCTTGTCGGAGCATTCGACAATGCGGGCAATATTCAACAACAGATAGAAGATACCTTGCCCGATCTTATTTTGATGGACATTGAAATGCCCGGAATGACTGGTATTGAGGCCACACGAATTGTAAAGCAAATAATGCCCGGGGTGGCCATCATCATTCTTACTGTTTTTGATGATTCAGAAAATGTGCTCAATGCTATAAAAGCAGGAGCTTCGGGGTATTTGTTGAAGAAGCATATTTCTACCAGGCTTTTTGAGGCAGTTAATGAGGTGATGCGTGGTGGGGCTCCCCTTTCGCCGGCAATAGCCAGGCTGGTGATACAATCTATGCACAAACCTGCCGATGTCAACCCCTACAAGCTTACCCATCGCGAAAAGGAAATACTGCTAAGTCTCAGTCAGGGAAATAGTTACAAGATGATCGCTGCAGATTTTGGTATCAGCATTGATACCGTAAGAACCCACATCAAAAAGATCTACGAAAAACTTCACGTCCATTCGCAAACCGAAGCGGTTTCCAAAGCGATTAATGAAGGGTTGGTCTGAAGCTGGTGCATGGTAAATTCCATTTCAGCTGTTTCATTATTTACTCCTGCCATTTGTTGAAAGTATGCCTTGGTATATTCCCGCTACCAGGCTCGATTATTTAGCTGCACTTTTAAGCTTTCTGCCAATTCCTTCACATGATCAGGGTATTTACTTTGGTGAAAAACAGAATTATTTTTGTCAGAACATGATTTGACCGAATAACTCAGGAGTTCGGATTTTCTCCCACAAACTGATAATTCAAACCAAATATTTACCATAAACCTAAGTCCCAATGAAAAAGACTACACTTGCATTACAGATTTGTTTTACCTTAACAGTAAGCTTCTTTTACGCTTTTCCGCAAGTCTCCTACAATGATCTTTCAAGAATTGAGGGTGTTTCCGAAACCGTTTATGCCAGTAAAGGCCACGAAGAAACGGGGAAACATCTCGCAAGTCTCGTTGAGGGTGCCAATACTTACATGTCGGCAATGTTAGGAGCCCCTGCACCTCAAACTACCATCCTGATCCTTTCACAGGAAGACTGGGGGAAATTTACCAATCCAGGAATTATATATGGTATGCCTCACTATGGCGGTTCCGAAGCCAGCATCCTGGTAGTGGCAGCTGAAGACAATGCATTCTGGCGGGCCAATATGCCCCCATTAGATCAGTTGCCACCCCATCTGCAGCAAATGATTCGGAATGTATATGCCGATGAAACCGGCGAGATCTCCGTAAGGCCGTTCTTCGACCTTTTGGTACTGCATGAACTGGGACACGGCTGGACAGGTATGCACAAGATCAAAAGACAGCGCTTCTGGCTGGAAGAGGTTTTTGTGAATGTATTTCTGCATACCTACATTGCCGAAAAGCAATCGCACCTGCTGCCTTCGCTCGAAGTGCTGCCTATGATTAATGCAAACGGAAACAGAGAACACTTTCAATACACCACCCTGGAGCAGTTTGAAGAGGGCTATTGGATTATTGGTCGTGAAGCTCCTGTGAATTATGGATGGTTCCAGTTTCGGTTTCACTTTGCTGCCAAACAGGTGTATGATCAGGCTGGGCCTGTTGCATTGAAAAACCTCTGGAATTTTCTTGCCGAACAAACTGATGTGCTGGACGATGATACACTCTCAGATGCACTATATAAACTGGTGCATCCTGCTATGGCAGATATCTGGAAGAAATGGGATGAGTAATGATGCAGCAGTCCAGTAAGCGGTAATTGTGAATCCGTAATAAACATCACCAGGTTTTCTGTTAAATTATCATTATACCCTTTTCAAATCAACATCAGAAAGAATCCATTAATAACAAATCGCTATGAGCCAGAACCCAACATCCGATTCAAATACCACCAGGATTGTACCTCAACCCTCTGTACTCACAAATCGCATCGATATTGTAGACATTATCCGCGGTGTTGCCCTGCTGGGTATTCTGGTGCTAAATATCTCCTACTTTTCTATGCCAACCAACTTCTCGGAGTCTTTTCGCAACGATCCGTCCACATTCAATTTCTGGGTGATGATGTTCAACGGAGTGTTTTTCGAAGGGAAGATGCGGGCTTTGTTCTCGGCGATATTTGGGGCAGGTATCATCCTGTTTACTATCAACAAGGAGCGGACAGGTAGATCAGCAACTAAACTGTTTTACATCCGCATGGCCTGGCTTGCTGCTTTCGGTTTGGTGCATGCCCATCTGTTGCTCTGGGTAGGCGATATTCTCTATTTCTATGGATTGATAGGGATGCTGGCCTTTTTGTTCCGAAAAATGAAACCTGCATACCTTATGATGGGAGTGCCCATTGTAATTGTGGTGGGATTTGTAGCCGGTTCGATTTACAGCAACCATTACCGGCAAATCAGGCTAAATTACAACGAAGCCTTAGTTTTAAAAGAGACTGGTGATACCCTTTCTGAAAAACATCAGAATGCCATTGTAGCATGGGAAACCGTGGAAAGGGAGATGATCCCCAATGAAAAAACTATAGCCGAACGTACCGATGCCATGAAAGGGAGCTATGCCGATGTGGCCGGTTGGGTAAGGAAAAAAGCTTTTGAAAGTCAGACCAAATATTTCATTTTTGGTCTCTGGGATATGCTGGCACTTATGCTCCTGGGTATTGCTCTCTATAAAATTGGTTTTTTCACCGGGCAATGGAGCCGCAAACAATATCTTCGCACCCTTCTTGTCGGCTATGGGCTGGGCCTTCCCATGGTGATTTTTTCCCGAATATATTACTTGACCCATATGCCCGATATTGCGGCAACCATAGCTTTCTTTGAAAAACATGCCATAGACTGGGTGGCATTGTTATACGATTTTCAACGCATCCTGATTATGATGGCCCATGTATCCCTGTTTATTCTGGTATACCAGGCGGGCTATCTGAAATGGCTCATGCACGCACTCAAAGCCGTTGGACAGATGGCCTTTACCAATTACATTATGCACACTGTCTTTTGCACCCTGTTTTTCTATGGCTACGGTTTGAACTATTTTGCCGAACTGGAATACTACCAGGTGTATTTTGTGCTCACAACCATCTGGATCATTCAGCTGATCGGAAGTCCGCTATGGCTGAAATACTTCCTTTTTGGCCCACTGGAGTGGGCATGGCGATGTTTGACTTACAGGAAGGTGTTTGCTTTCAAGCGAAACATGGCTAAAGAATACAAGCAGAGAGAACCAGAAGTTGTTCCGGCAATAATTACGCAGACTATAAATGAATGATGCCATATGACCAGAGTTTTAAACAAACCTTTAAACAAGCTATGATGAAAAGACTGAAAACCATCCTGCTGATCACCGCAATGCTTACCCTTGCGCACTGGGCCACCGCCCAGAGACCCCTGCCTATAATCGACATGCACTTGCATTCCATAAATGTTGACGCCAATGGCCCGGTACCAACGGGCGTGGGGCGGGGCAATCCTGGTTACCCCGATTTCGATCCCGAGAAACCATGGATACAAACTTTCATGCACTTTATGGCAAACCCCAATGGTGAAAATCCCATCATGAGTCCCATGACCAATGATGAACTGAGAGACCAGACCCTTGAGATACTGAAACGTCGAAATATATACGGTGTTACCAGTGGCAACAGGCTCGATGAGTATATTGAGCATGGTGGGGATCACATCATCACTTCCTGGATGCCACCAGGCCACATCGACAACTGGCCACCCCCGGCTGAAGTGAGAAAAATGCTTGAAACCGGAAAATACAGAGTTTTCGGAGAGGTGACCCTTGCATACCAGGGCATTTCTCCCAACGATCCGCGCCTGGCACCCTATCTTGAGATACTGGAAGAACTGGATATACCCCTGGGCATCCATATTGGCACCGGCCCTCCCGGGGTATCCTATTTTCCCGGTATTAACAACCACCTTGCCCGGATGCACAGCGCCTTCGAAATTGAAGAAGTGGCCATCCGTCATCCACGCCTGCGCATCAACCTGATGCATGCCGGCTGGCCTTTGGCTGACCACTTGATTGCAGTGCTTTGGAACCACCCACAAGTATATGCCGATGTGGGTGTCATTTGTTTCGTCCTGCCCAGAGAAGCTTTTCATGACTATCTCAAACGTATTGTGCAGGCAGGCTTTCACCGCCGCATCATGTTCGGATCAGACCAGATGAACTGGCCCGGTGCCATCGAAGAGGGCATTACCGCCATCGAAACCGCCACCTTCCTTACCGAAGAGCAAAAGCGCGATATCCTTTACAACAACGCCGCCCGCTTCCTGCGCCTGAGCCAGGAAGAGATTGATGGGCATCATGGAAGGTAATGTCTATAGCGTGACGGTCTATAGCGTGACGGGGCCACTTCAAGTGACCCCGCCGCTTACTGGTTTTTCACCAGTCTGCAAGCAGAAGTATTGAATGGAAAGAGCGTCCTGAAAGGACAAATTACTTCAGCCCAACGGCAACGCCTTGGGGGAATGGTAAGAGAGATCATTTGCGCCCTGAAAGGGCAGCTCAATAAATAATTGTGTCTGTTTGATTTTTGATTTGCCCTTACAGGGCGCCTGAGGATGATTTGCAATTTAAATCCCAGGGCGTTGCCACTGGGCTGAATTTAGCTGGGCTTTCAACCCGCTGTTAAATAGACCAATAAGTTATGAATACGTTCAGCTTGCAATAAAACGGATAATCATAAAAAGTTTTTATGGGTATAAGCATAAAAACATTTATTTCTGGTCTGTTTTTATGGGTATAAACAAAAAAAGAATCCTCAAAATGGTCATTCTGCCATTACCACATCATTAAATGCGAATATCTATTTCAACTCATCACATCATCAGGGTATTTACATTGAATTTTATCCGATGTAATTTTATTCGAAAAAACCTTCTACCTATGAAAAACAAACTTCTTAACCTTCGTCTCGTAATCATCCTTATTCTGTCCATCCATACCGGTGTTCTCGCCCAAAACCCCTTACTCGACCCCTTCAACACCCCCTACGGCATTATCCCCTTCGAAAAGGTAAAGCCGGAACATATCTTACCTGCCTTTAACATTACAATGGAAGAGGATAGAATGCAGGTGCAGGCCATAATTGATAACCCGCAGCCTGCCACTTTCAAAAATACGATAGTCGCTCTTGCGAAGACTGGGAGAAAATCAAGTATGATATCAGTCTATGCAAATGCATTGGCTGCTGTCAATGGCAATCCCGAAATATATCAGACAGTGGCCATGGTCAGCCACCTGGGCAGCGCCTTCTCTAATGACTTGCTTTTCAATGAAGAACTTTTTAAAAGGGTAAAGGATGTGTATTTGCAAAAGGAACGTCTATCATTGTCACAGGAGGAATTGACCCTGCTGGAGAATTATTACCGTTGGTTTGCCCGAAATGGCAATGATCTTTCAGATATGGAAAAAGAACGTCTGAAAGATATCAGAAGTCGCCTGGCTAAATTGAGTACCATCTTTGGCCAGAACGTAACCCAGGACAGGGACCGCACATTTTTCCACCTTACACAGGAAGAAGATCTGGCAGGTCTGCCCGAAAGGGTAATTGCTTCTGCTGCAGAATATGCCAAGACGAAAAATGCAGAAGGGTGGGCTTTCCCTATTTCAGGCCCTTCCACCGGAGACTATATAAGGTACGCAGATAAAAGAACATTAAGGGAACAGCTTTTGAAATTATCGTGGCAAATCGGTAACAATCCCAATGAATTTAACAATCTTGATATAGCTAAAGAGATTTTAAACCTTCGTCGTGAAATGGCCCAACTGGTCGGTTACAATTCTTTTGCCGAATATGTGCTTGAGGAACGAATGGCAGAAACACCCGAACAAGTAATGATTTTTCTTAAAACATTTAAAGATAAAGTGAAACCCATAGCAGAAAAGGAAATAGAAAATCTGCATGCATTTGCCATTTCTCAAGGCTTTGATGATGTGATCCGACATTGGGATTTTGCTTATTACAACAGGAAATACAGGGAGGGAATTTTTGAATTTAACACTGATGAGGTTAAGCCCTGGTTGCCTGTGGGACATGCAATCAACGAAACTTTTTCTATGGTATCTGATATGTGGGGACTGGAGTTCAGGGAGAACCAAAGCTTGCCAAAAATGCATCCACAAATGCTTCCTTTCGAGGTATTTGATGCAAACGGTGATATTAAGGCGGTATTGTATCTTGACCTTTATGAGAGAGCAGGCAAAATGGGCGGAGCATTTGTCGGAGCGATCCGGGCACAAAATAAAGAAAGCGGGTATAATGAAATCCCTTTGATAGGCCTGGTGTGTAACTTCAACAATCCTTCGGGTGATAATCCTGCTTTTTTAAGCCTTGGCGAACTCAGTACTTTTCTGCACGAATTAGGACATGCGTTGCATCATATATTGTCAGATGTGACCTATAGAAGACTTTCGGGAACAAGCCTAAAGTATAGTGATTTTGTAGAGGTACCTTCAATGTTGCTGGAAAAGTGGGCTTATGAACCGGATTTTCTGGTCAGGGTAGGCAGGCATTACCAAACAGGTGAAGCTCTCTCACAAGAAATGATTGATAAAATAATACTCAATAAAAAGGAAGGCAGGGCACTTTCAGAAATGCGGTTCACCATTGCTGACGCTGCCCTCGATATCGCCCTGCACGATATGCGGATGCCTTTTGAAGGTGATCTTTGCGATTGGGAAAGGGACTTTACTCAAAACTATTCCTTATTTCCCTCAGTAGAAGACGCATGCTATATTCCCTCATTTCGTCATATATTTTCCATTGGGTATGCTTCCGGCTATTATACCTACACATGGTCAGACATGATGGCATGGGATATTTTCAATGAGTTCAGGAAGAATGGTATTTTCGACCCCGCAACGGCGGAAAGACTTGAAAAAGAGATTTTGTCAAAAGGGGGCACCGTGCATCCCCATGAGCTGTTTAAAAACTTTATCGGCAGGGAACCCGGTATGGATGCGTTTTTGAAGAGTTTTGATGAGTGAGAACCCCATACTTCTCAACCTTAAACTTAAATTTACATTTATGAAGAAAAAAATACTTTTGGTTTTCGCAGTATTGATGCTTTTGGGTGCCTCATGGTTCCTCAATCTGATTTGGTTCAGGCCCCTCAGCTTGGCCTGTAGGAGGTAGACCGGTCCATGAAAGCCGAGTGGCTGGCCTGGGAAATGGGCATGTTCACGGATGACACATTTGGCAATGTGGGCAGGTTGCGGGACGAGTTGTTCCGGGCAAACAGGCTGGTAGTTGATACCGGGATTCATTACAAGCGGTGGACACGTGATGAGGCGATTGACTATCTGTATAAACAGTCGGGGTTCGTCCTTCATAATCAAAATACTTTTATCCCATTTTCAATGATCTTATCCGCAAACCTGCAATTTTTAATTTCTATCACTTCAACCTGTATAGGCAGCATATCTTGCATGGCGGCCATAAAAGTAAAATAGTTCTGGGTGGTAAGGCCCGAAACGGCTATGTGAATATCAGAGTAGGCATGAAAACGCCCTGGTTTGCAAAGTGAACCGCTTATATAGGCTTCACTGACGGCAAATCTTTGGGCAACAGTTTTCAATGCATCAATAGCAATGGCAAGGACTCGCAACCGTTCCTGTTCCCGGTCCTCCTTTTTACGGGCTATGATTTTTTCAATAAGTGGCAATGTCCCTTCCACAGCATATAGTATTGATTATCAAAGATATGGAAAATTGTTGTGGGATTTCGTATCCATTAGACATGGCCTTGATATTATGTACTTAGGATATTGATGTCTGGCAAAACTGAATAAACCCATGTTTCTAATATTATCGCTGCGCTGCAGTTTTGTTTTAGATGCGCTAATTTTTTAGACTACAAATATCTATGCTGCAGCTTAGCTTGAGCGGCAGGGCCGCGCATTAATAGATATTTTAAAATATAGACTAATAAGACGATAATTTAAATTATTGTTATTTTAATCAATATTTTACATTATTGATGAAAATGCCTATATTTGCATCATGACGAGTATCATAACTGGCGATATTATTAATTCGCGGAAGTTCAAGGATCAGGGGTTGTGGATGGATGCCCTGAAACTTCTATTCAATGAAATGGGCTCTCAGCCAAAGGTATGGGATATTCATCGCGGGGATGCCTTCCAACTGGAAGTGGCAAATCCGGAAAAAGCTCTTTGGATAGCCCTAAGGATTAAATCACTTGTGAAGAGCAAAGCAGGTGTAGATGCACGGATGGCAATTGGAATAGGTACAAAAGACTTTTCAGCAGTACACATAACCGAAAGCAATGGGGAGGCCTTTGTTTTGTCCGGTACAAAATACGACGTGTTGAAAACCGAAAAGACAAACCTTGCCATTGCAACTCCCTGGGCAGATATAAACCAGCAACTAGGCCTGATAGTGCGTCTTGGTCTTATTGCAATTGACTCATGGAGCAGAATGTCGGCCGAATATGTTAACTTACGCCTTACCCATCCTGATTTAAATCAATTAAAAGTTGCCAGTCAGCTGGGCATTAGCCAATCATCGGCCAGTGCGCGCCATAAAAGGTCTTATTATGATGAAGTCATGGAAATGGAGTTGTATTATCGCGAATTGATTTCCCAAAAACTAAAGCAATAATATTGCTTATTCAACTATTTCTGGTGCATATTTTGGATGATTTTGTATTTCTCTCCAATGCCCTTGTAAAAAGCAGACAGGAGAAAAAACTCCTATCTGCCGGCTTTTAGCTTCATATCCTTACTCATGGTTTACTGCCATTGTTGTGATTTAGGACCTGAATTTTGGGTTGCCGGCCCTGTTGATTATGGCTACATACTTTTTGATTGAGGCCATAAGGATGTATCTTCCTGCCATAAAAAATATGATCGCCTTTTTTCTGTTTGATCAGCTGCTTCATATAGAAGTTCTTGCAGGGATAGTGATCTGGTGGCAACAGATCCATGTTTTACTGGATTTTCTGCAAAGCCCTGTATTGCTGATCTATACAACCGGGATTGTATTTGTAACACTGCCTTTATCGGTGATCATTCGCATCATGGTTTCGCGCTGGGAAACTGCTGCCGGGGCCGGAAACGATGATACACTGCAAAACGCCGGGAGTTATATCGGGATGCTGGAACGTTTATGTATCCTTTTGTTTGCGATGATTGGGCGCTTGTCCCATGCTAAAATCAATACCCACAGGCATGCTGAAATGCTGGCCTGCTGTAAAAGTGGCATGGGCAGAGAATCGACCCAGGTTGCCGGGGTATCTGGGGCGAAAGGTTTCAAAATTACTGGCCGAGGCATCGTAGAAGTCGTAGAAAAGCCCCAAACGACCCGAAAAACCAAAAGGAGAACCCGGCTGAGCTTTGGCTGCAATGATAATGAAAAATACCAGAAAAGTCATGGTAAAGTGTCGGATAAGTCGGAGCATAAGGTATTTATTGATGAATAATAGACCTCTGCTTTGGTAAAACTGAGGCGGGGACGTTATGTTAATTTAGCCTTAATCTAAGCTAAGAAAAATTAAACGGTTATTCAGGTAAAATGCGAAAAATCATTAAAAAGTTTTTTTAATCGTCATAAAAAGGCATTATGGCGAGTAAGTTACAGTGTAGGGGGTTACGCTGTTATATTTTTACTAAGTAGGTGTTATGGCAGATTTTAGTGTCATACCATTGGAAGGATTAGCCCATTCAAACTAAAGAGGAGAATTGAATAAGCTTAGCCATTGAGGTACTTATTGAATAGTTTTTTCCCTCAATGGTTTAACAAGGCTATGGCTGTGTTAAAGACAACTGGCAATTTTTCCTGCTATTTAGAGACAGGCCTGCGAGAATTAATCGAATTGGGCTACAGCCGTATGTGTTGGATGGTTTTTATAAGCCTGATGAAAGCAATAATCAATTGGGTCAGGATTTCTTTATCTTCAAAAACAGATTGATACCCAGCGGCTCGCTGAAAATTTCTATGTTTTCCTTATTAATCCCGGCTTCCATGGCAAAATTCGTTAATAGCTCCTGCGATCTGTGGTAAAGATACCAGTCGCCCAGCACTTCCATAATTTTCTTCGATGGGTTTGAAATATTAAAATTACCAATGATCATTTCTCCATTATCAGACAAATAATAAGAAAACCTTCTCAGTAGTCTTACAAATAATTTGTCCTGGAAATAATCAAATAACCCTGCACTCCAGATAAGATCAAAACAACCATCAGGAGAAAACCGCAATACATTTTTGTTATGAAAGGTGATATGCTCCATGTATTTTTGGTTTTTTTCTGTGGCATATTCAATGGCTCTCTGGTCAAAATCGACGAGTTCAAAATGCAGCTTGTTATCGGTAACTGATTCCAGATACTCATTCACTTCTGTTGCTGGCCCACTACCCAGAATAAGGACTCTGGGATATTCTTTTTTAGTATTCTGATTTAACTTTTTAAGGAGACTTACAGCCAATTTCTTCCGGTTGATGACGGCACTTGCGGCGGGTAACCAATGAAAAAACTCATCCCACTTAACATAATTAGGATGGGTGTTTTTGTGGAATCTGTACATTTTTTCAATAATCAGGTAGTCTCCGCTATAGCCCAGGGGCTTGGTATACGAATGACCTATTATCGTATCCGGCTTGAGCACAGGCTCAAGCATGTCTCTGAATTTTTCGATTTCATCATCTGTTGACAATTCATCAACGATTCTGATTATTTCATTAAAGTCATCAGAGTGGGGCCCTTTTTGCGATAGTATTTCTTTAAACCTATTAATAATGTTACTGTTTTGGATCATAATGTTTAAATAGGGAATGATATAAATACTACAAAGTTAATTTATGCAAAAGTAACATAAAGTCTTCCTTTTTTACAGGTTTGGTTAAATAATCATCTAACCCCTGGCTCATGTATTTTTCTTTATCACCTTCAAAGGCGTTGGCACTCAATCCTACTACGGGAGGCAGATCAGGATGTTTTGCCTTTAGCTTACGGGTGGCGGTAATGCCATCCATAACCGGCATCTGAATATCCATTAATATAAGATCAAAACTGCCGGGTTCATATTTGTCTAATGCCTCCTGCCCGTTTTTAACAATGGTTACTTTGTGTCCCAGAGAGGTAAGTATAAGATTAACCACCTTTTGATTGATCAGTTTATCTTCTGCGTAAAGTATATTAAGAGGTCCTGTTTGCTTCAGGGCTGAAAAATTAATGCTTTTCCTGGCATCTTCGCGTGATACTTTTTCGGCTTTGAAATTGAACCAAAAAGTGCTTCCCTTTCCTTGTTCACTTATAACTCCAATATCGCCTCCCATAAGGTCTGTTAGTTCCTTTGAAATTGATAATCCCAGGCCTGTTCCTTCAAAGTATTGATTTTCTGTTCCTTCCAGCTGACTGAAAGGCTTAAAAAGCTTATTGATTTTTTCCGGATGTATCCCTTCCCCTGTATCGATTACCTCAATACGTAATAAAAGGGCTCCGTCGGCAAGCCATTTTTCGGGCAAAGCCAAAAGATCTATAGTGCCCTTTCTGGTAAATTTTATAGCATTGTTCAATATATTATTAATGATTTGCGATACGCGGTGATCGTCCGCTTTAATGTATTCAGGAATCTGCGGATCGATGTAAAGATTCAGACTTACTCCCGGAGGACAAAGCGTTTCGTAAAGTTTCTGAGCGTTGTTTATCAATTCATAAAAATTAAATCCTCTTGTCTTAATTTTTAATCTTCCGGCTTCAATTTTCGAATAATCCAGGATTTGATTGATGATTTCACGAAGATTCTCACTGGTAAGTTTCAATGTGCTTAAATAATCCATTTGTTCATTATTTAAGCGTGTTTGCGATAGAATATCTATCATACCGATAATTCCCGTCAGAGGTGTTCTGATCTCATGGCTCATATTGGCTAGAAACTTCTGTTTGAAATTCACAGACTCTTTGGCAACCGCTATTTGTTTTTCCAGTTTTTGCTTTTCAATGAACTCACTGCGGTCTTCCACCAGTCCTATTCCTCCAATGGTTTGAATATTCCTTTTAATAGGTGCAAAAAGTATGCGAACAGGACTTGCTTTCCCTTTTCCTATGGTTTTGTACCTGCCTTCGAAAGATGCTTTACTCCCTTTTAAAACCTTTTCTACAGCATTTGTAATTCTCCTGTCCGACAGCTCTTTCAAGTGCATTCCTTCAAGCAAATGCCTGGGCCTTCCAATGATATTGGCAAAATGATCATTACATTCGGTAATTTCCCACTTGTCGTTGAAGTGAAATACCCCCAGGGGCGATCTTTCAAAGATCAAACGATACTTTTCTTCATTCTCTTTCAGCTCACGTGTTCTGGATTCTACAGTAGATTCGAGGTTCTGATTTATATTCTCCAGATCGCGTTGTTTCTGATCAAGCTGGCGCGAAAGGTAAAAGTTTCGTCGCCCCGATATTTCAAAGTAATAGGATCCAAACATACCAATAAAATTGGCAGAGGCATAAAAGAAATTATAGGCAAGAAAGATTTGCTGATCTACATCTGCCAATGAATACATCAACACATTGAAAATAATAAGATTAAGCCAACCTCCTATGGATGCCCATATAAACCGGAGCCTTATGAAGAAGTAACCCACCATAAAAATCATCATCAAACCTCCGTAATAGGACCAGTTCTGCGGGCTAAGCGCAATCATTAGTGCAATGCCCACCCCTGATACCAGAAAAGCAAGGAAAAGAAGTAGTTGCCAGAAACGATAAAATAATTTATGGAATGAAAGCAATATAAAAAGCAACAAAAAGGGAACAACAATTCCGATACGGATAATCAGAAAAGTACGAAGGTAGTCAGAAACAAAAATGGCATCCAATACTCCAAACACAGCATACAAGAAAGCAGCCAGAAGTATGGCTACCCTGGTTATGGGTAAAGAGTCATTAAAAAAGGATCTTTTGAAAAGCGCTTCCTCCTTTTTATCGGGGAATTCAAGTGTCGGATTTTTTAGTTTTACCATACTATTTAAAATTAATCAAAAGGCATACAAATGTATTTTTTATGTAATAATTTGTTTTTTAATGGCCAGATAGCTTGTCCCACCTTTTTAGCGTGAGAATATCCGAAATATACATATATATCGCCGACAACCAATTAGTTTTCCTAATAGCCATCCTCGTGTGTGTTAAAAGATTAATTATGGATGTTTTTTTTAAAATTATAGTTTTTCAGTTGTGTAATTTTTTAAACTGAACCTCTAAAGATCTTTAAAAATATTCAAAAATTATGAACAAAGAACCAATTTTTTTTTAATTAATCCATATTTTTCAATTTTCGTTTAAATCATTTTCATGTTCTGGGGATAATTGATGAGAACTTTCGCAGTAATCAGATTGACTAAAGGACAACGGAGGGTCTGATAGTTGACCTGGTTGCTCAGATCAGAATCATTCACAGCAAAAGGTTTGCATAAGTCGGTTGATTTCCGGAATTATTTATTCTGCAGAATACAATACGGATTCGCTCAGCAGAGATTCACCTCCATCGCCGGTAAAAACTTTCACGGCATATTGCCTGGTTTCTCCAAGGGGAAGCCTTTCAGTGAATGTCGTTTCCTGTGTGCGCCGGTGGAACACAAGCTGCCCGTTGCCATTGCTTTTGTAGATGGCAAAAATGGCTTCACTGTCCGGAAATTCATAATCCCACTGCAAAATCAGCATTCCTTCATCCTCTTCAATTCTCAGGTTCTCTACCACAGGTCGCACACCGTCGTCATAAGCCTTTCCAAATACCGGGCGGGCAAAGTCAGAATGGTTGCCACTGAAATCAATGGCCCGTATGGAGTAATAATACGTTGTACCTTGAATAGCAAGGGTATCAATAAAGACCTGCTGATCATTTTCCAGCAGGGAATAAAACTCCCAGGGCTCTTGCATATCAGTAATTCGGTAAAGCTCATGGGATGC
>RECE01000229.1 GCA_007694165.1 Bacteroidota bacterium | reverse complement strand
CTACCAGTTCACATGCTTCCTTCGCACGGGCATAGTCATACAGCGGCCACCACCGCCTCCACGGGGTAGTTCGCTTCCATCAATGGTGATAACATACTTTTGATAATCGGCCAGGTTGACCTTCTCTTTGATAACATCAGAGGCTTTGATGACCTCCATGCCATGCCGGTTGAGTTCTTCTATGGTTTTGGCGTTGCGGGCATAGCCAATCACTTTGCCGGGGGCAAGGGCGAAAAAGTTGGTGCCACTGTGCCATTGTTCTCTCTCCTGGAACCACGAATCGTCTCTCCCTCCGCATACGAGAGGCTCAAGATCCATTCCCAGGTTTTTTAATGCTGACGGGATATTTTCCTGCTCTTTTATAAACTTTACTTTGCCACCTTCTGCATAAATATGCACCGTCTGGTATTTGTTCATCTTCATGATTACGGGCTCATAAATCATACATTTATCCATATCCAGCATGGTAAATACCATATCGAGGTGGATGAAAGATTCGGGAGTAAAAGGGAGCTCCTGAACGATGATGTGCTGATGCTCATTTTTGTCCTTAAGCTGTTCAAGGATAAAGTCTACACCCTGGGGAGTTGTGCGCGGGCCAATTCCTACCAGTACTATATCATGGCGTGCTACCAGCACGTCACCTCCTTCAATGGCAATCTTGCTGCTATCTGTTTTTAGGTTTAGCGGGCTGATGGTTTTGGTGCTGAAAGAGGTATGAAAGTCAAAGATAGCCTCCATGATAAGGCTTTCGCGCAATCTTACGGGCGAAGACATCTTGCCCATGAATACATTGTCGTAAACTGAGATAGATGCATCGCGGGTAAAAAAGAAGTTGTGCAGCGGGCGCAAAGCGTATCGCTCTTTGCTCAGGAAGCTGGTGAGGGTTTCTTTTTTTGTTAGCACCCCTTCAATCAGTTGCCGGGCAAGTTCTTTTTCTTCCAGGGTCATCAAAAAATCTTTGATGCAGGGAACGGCTTCATACTGACATATTCTGTCCAGTAGATTTTCTTTTACCTTCTCGTTTTTCAGCACATCGTAAAGCAGATCTTTCACTTCGAAGGTGGTAGACACTTTTTCCAGTACCCCTTTGAGCTGGTTAAATTCTTTGGTTGCCACCGAAAGGTTGAGAATGTCGCTGTAGAGGGCTCTCTCTGCGTTGCCGGGGGTCATGTTTTCTACCTCCGGGCCGGGGGAGTGGATAATTACCCCTTCCAGTTCTCCGATTTCTGAATAGACTTGCGTTGGAAATTTTTCTTGCATAACAGGATTTTTTCATTTTGGCTTCATTTACAATGGAAGCCCAAAATAAAAATGTCATAACAGGGGACATTTTTTACCCTATCAAAAAAAGTCAGGCCTTTCCGGCAGGTTGGGTACCAAGCGAAAAGGCCTGCAAAGGTAGTTATTTTAAAAGATTTTTTGTTTGCTGTTTTTTCAGAAATCTCAGCAGTTGGAATCTTTTGAACCGAAATGACTAAATCGCCCTGTCCAGAAGGTTTTGCGCAAGTTCTTTAAGGTCTTCTTTCTTTTCTTTGGCGATATCAATTTTATCAAGACTGGCGATGGCTATGCTGTTGTATTCCTCCATTTTGTCCAGCGCAGACTGGTCAAGGCCCAGTTCAAGATACACTTTTTTTACCATGCTGATTTTCTCTTCCGGGTTGAAGATGCGGTTGGTAAAAGCATTGCGCAGGTCGCGCAGTTGATATTCATTGGCCATTTCAAAAGCTTTGATATAAAGCCAGGTTTTTTTATTGGCAATAATATCCCCACCGGATTTTTTTCCAAAGGTGTTTTCATCACCAAAGATATCCAACCAATCGTCTTTGATCTGGAAAGCGATTCCCACATTTTCGCCGAAATCATAAATCAGCCTGGATTCCTCTGGTGATGCTCCGGCAATGACTGCCCCGGCTTGCAGACATGCAGCAGGTAATACCGCAGTTTTAAGCCTGATCATATTGATGTATTGTTCTTCAGTTACCTTGTCGAGGGTCTCAAAGTTCATGTCATATTGCTGTCCTTCACATACCTCAATAACGGTTTTGTTGAAGAGATCCAGAATGGTTTTGAGATGCTCAGGGGGGCACTTTGCAATGTGTTGTATGGCCATGGCAAACATGACATCTCCGGAAAGAATGGCAGTGTTGGCATTCCATTTTTTGTATACAGAAGGTTTTCCGCGCCTCAGGGGAGCCTCGTCCATGATGTCATCATGCATAAGGGTGAAGTTGTGGAATATTTCCATCCCCACGGCAGGGCCGGTTACATGGTCAATGTTTCCGTCGAACATATCGCAGGCCAGCAGTGCCATGAGCGGTCGTACACGTTTGCCTCCATTGTTCAGGCAATAGTCAACAGGTAGATATAACTCCTCGGGTTGTTTTACCAGTTCTATGGAGTTGATATACTGGTTGATTTTTTCTGTTAATTCTTTCAGTTTTGACGACATTCCGGAACCTTTTTAATGAGTGATTTAATGGAATTGATAAAAAGAACAAATGAGGATGAAACAGTAAGTGGATATTGCTTGAAACATATGGACTTATGACCTTGTTCAATGTTAATCCAAATCTTCCGGAATTATATATCGGGTATCCGAAAGAATCCTTTTGATTCCATCTTCCATGGAGATGAGGTCTCTGTTGAGCAGCTTTCTCATTTTCGTGATATCGGGATACCTTCTTTTCATATCCCCTTCGGGCAGTGGAGGTCTGTATTCGATAACAGAACCAGAGCCCGTGAGCCTGATGACCATTTTAGCCAGATCGATGATGGTGATTTCAAAATCGGAACCTATATTTACTACATCATTGATGTATTCGTCACTGTATAACGTTTTGCTGGTGGCTTCGATATTGTCGTCAATAAAGCAAAAGGTTCTTGTTTGCATCCCGTCACCATAGATAGGAATGGGTTCATTTTTCAAGGCCAGTGCGATAAACTTTGACATCACAAAGTCAACGCTTTGCTTGGGACCATAGGTATTGAAAAACCGGAAACAGGTATAGTCCAGGTCATATTCCTTTTTGTAGGATTTCAGGTATGCTTCTCCTACGTTTTTAACCACGGCATAAGGGATTCTGGAGTTCAGAGGTGTAGTTTCTTCATTTTGGGGAAGATCTACCGGTTCACCATATACCTCCGAAGAAGAAGCAAAGAACACCCGCTTTACCCCTGAGTTTTTGCACAGGTCGAAAATATGCTCAATGCCATACAGGTCTTTAAGGACTTTAATTGGGTTGGCCTGTGTTTGCTTAACGCCCACAAAAGCTGCATAGTGAAATACATAGTCGAAATGATTGGCCAGCATTACTTCTGCAATGTCTCTGTAATTGTTTACATCGCATTTTACAAACCTCCAGTTGTCTTTGGACTGTTGAGGCAATTTTTTCATTTCTCCCGTGGATAGATCGTCGACCAGTACAACGAAATTATCCGGGTTACTGATAAGCTTTTCTGCAAGGCAACTGCCAATAAAACCTGCACCTCCGGTAATGAGGATTCTCCTTTTCTTTGCCATGACTACGATTTACATTTATTTGATTTCTTCTGTTATTTGCATCAGGTATTTGCCATATCCGCTGTTGATAAGGGGTTGGGCAATTTCTTTGAGTTTTTCTTTGTTGATAAATTTCATGCGATAGGCGATCTCTTCAATGCAGCCGATTTTTAACCCCTGCCTCTCTTCGATGACCTGCACGAATTGCCCGGCCTGGATCAGTGATTCGAAGGTGCCTGTGTCAAGCCATGCGGTGCCCCGGTTAAGGATTCCCACTTTAAGTTTTCCTTTGCTTAAATAGTGCTTGTTTACATCGGTAATCTCATATTCTCCTCTTGGACTGGGTTGTATGTTGGCAGCAACATCTACCACCGAGTTGTCATAAAAATAGAGCCCCGGAACAGCATAGTTGGATTTGGGTTCACTGGGTTTTTCTTCTATGGAAATGGCTTTGAGGTTGTCGTCAAATTCCACCACACCATATCGCTGAGGATCAGAAACATGATAGGCAAAAACCACCCCTCCATCAGGGTCATTGTTTTCCTGTAAAAGGTTTTGAAGACCATTGCTGTAGAAAATGTTGTCGCCCAGAATCAGGGCCACTTTGTCATTGCCGATAAACTCTTTTCCAATAACAAACGCCTGGGCCAGTCCGTTGGGTACCGCCTGTTCGGCATACTCAAAGTTGCAACCCAGGCGGCTGCCGTCTCCCAGCAATTTTTCAAAATGGGGCAGGTCGTGGGGGGTAGAGATTATCAGAATGTCCTTAATCCCTGCCATCATCAGCACCGAAAGCGGATAATAGATCATGGGTTTGTCAAAAACCGGCATCAGCTGTTTGCTCATAGCCAAAGTTATCGGGTACAGTCGTGTGCCGGAGCCACCGGCGAGAATAATTCCTTTCATGCGTGTGTTTTGAAGGTTGAAATTTATCGCTCTTTGCAACGTGCGTAAAGTTAAAACAAATAGATTACCTGACAAAAACAAAGACTGACCTGGATTTTAAAAAACCTGCTGCAGGTCTGAAATTATTTCCCCTTTTCTAATTCATAAACCTCTTCACGGGAGGCAATGTCAGGTTCTGCTTCCCCTGCAAAGTTTTCAGGGAAGCCTCCGTTAGTATAACCTTCCTCCATTCTGAAATTCTTGATGATGATTCGTTTATGCAGAGAAAGCAGAACGGAAGGCATGAGGAACAGGTTTGAGATCAGCGCTATAAGCAATGTGAAAGCAATGAGGTACCCCAGGGCCTGTGTGCCACCAAAAGAGGAGGCTGTAAAAATGCTGAATCCGAAAAATAATACGGTAAAGGTATACAACATACTGATACCACTTTCCCGAAGGGCAGTAATTACGGCATGTTTGATGTTGAAATTGTTGAATGCCAGTTCCTGCTTGAATTTGGCCAGAAAGTGGATAGAATTGTCAACGGATATTCCCAGGGCAATGCTGAAAACCAAAATGGTGGAGGGTTTGATGGGTACCCCTGCGAAACCCATGAGGGCGGCGGTAAGAAGTTGTGGAAAAAGATTGGGTAGCAATGAAATGAGTATCATTCTCCAGTGATTGAACAACAAGGCCATGAGCAGAGAAATGATAATAACGGCAAAAATAAGGCTCGTGAGCAGGTTTTTGATGAGGTAGCCTGAGCCTTTGAGGAAAATGACGCTGGCACCGGTCATGCTAACCCGGGTAGTTTCAGCATCAAAAATGGAGTCAATAGCCGGTTGCAGTTGTTCCTGGATTTCCCTGATGCGATTGGTGCCAATATTGGCCATTTGTACGCTGATCCTGGTCTTTTGCATGGTGCTGTCGGCCAGCGAACTTATCAGGTTGTCATTCATCTCTTCATTGCGGGGCAGGTAAGACATGATGAAGTTGCGTTCGTGACTGTTGGGAAGCTCGTACATGTCAGGATTTCCGCGGTAAAAAGCCTGTTTGGCAAATTTCATTACCTCTACAATGGAGAGGGGGCGGGAGAGTTCAGGAAAAAGGGCAAGGGTATCCTGCAGGCGGTCAATGGCTTGAAGCGTTCGTGGGTGGGTTATGCCATTGGGACGGTTTGTTTCTACCAGTATTTCAAGGGGAAGAATGCCATTGATATTGCGTTCGAAAAACAAAAGATCTTTGTAGATGGGATCACGGTGGGGTATGTCGTCTACAACGCTGCCGGATGTGTGCAGGCGGCTGATACCGACAATGCCGATGACAAGCAGTATGCTGAAAGCAAAATAAACCCTGCTGCGGTGAAATACCACCGTATGTACAACCCTTTTGATTGCTTTGCGCAGAAATGTGCTTTCAAGGTGTTTGATATGTTTTACCTGTGGCGGTTTCAGATAGCTGAAAAAGATGGGGATAAGCGAAAGGGTTAGGATAAAAACAAACAGGATATTGAGTGCGGCCACAATACCAAACTCAACCAGGATCTTGTTGCCGGTAATGATAAAGGTGGCAAAACCTACTGCTGTAGTTGCATTGGTGAGCATGGTTGCTTTTCCCACCCGCTGCACCACCCTCACCAGCGATTTCATCTGGTTGCCATGCAACTTGTATTCCTGGTGGTATTTGTTGAGTAGGAAAATGCAGTTTTCCACCCCTATGATGATCAGCAAAGGGGGTAAAATACCTGTGAGAATGGTGATTTCATAACCCAGAACCGCTACCAGACCCAGGGCCCAGATTACGCTGATGATAACAATGAGTACGGAAAAAAATACGACCTTAAAGCTTCTGAAAAATGCCAGTAAAGCAAGAGATGCAATAATGAGAGCCAGTATAACAAACAGACGAAGCTCGGATTCAATTTTTTCAGCTGTACGTGTCCGGATATAGGGAAGGCCACTATAGTGGAAGTCTATGCCGGTTGCATTCTCAAACTTTTGGGCTGTTTCATGTAATTGGTTGATAAGGGTTACTCTTTGCTGGGTATTAAGGATGGAGCGGTCGAGTGATACGGCAGCTAAAAAAGCACCTGACTCGCTGTTGAATAGCAATCCGTCATAAAACTTCAAATCCAGCAACCGGTTTACAAGGCTGTCAAGTTCCTGCTGCGACTGAGGCATTTGCTGCAACACAGGGCGAAATTCAAATTTCCGGGATTCGTCATTTCGTATTATTTCGGGTACATTGGCTATGCTGAGAACCTCTGTAACCCCTTCAATGCTTTTTATTTCTTCTGCGATTTCAACCCAGAGGTAGAAGTTTTCCAGCTTCAGGAATCTTTCATCCTGTACACCAATGAATGCTACATTGCCGTCTTCTCCAAAGGTCTCCCTGAAATCCCGGTATTCTAAATAAGAAGGGTCTGATTCGGGGAGCATCTGTGCCAGTTCGTACGACATTTGTACTTTGGTGGCCTGCCAGCCCATGAAAACAGTTATGAAAAAAATGCTTATCAGGATCAACAAGCGGTTGCGGAGGATAAAACTGACTATAAATTCCCACATAAAACAGATGCAATATATTGCCCGGCTCATTATTCCGGGATAGTGATAAAAAAAGCCTCTGAATCAAAGGCTTAAAGGGTTTAAAAAAGAAGTGCAAAAGTAATGAAAATGACAGTATAAACTTCTTATGATGTCGAATTATTTGGGGTACTGCTGTACGAATTAATGTTAAAACGGCAGGCGAAAGGTCATGGTGTCATCCAGAATCCAGTAGCGGTTTTCATAATCTGCTTCAAAAAACAACAGTTGATCTCCCGAGAGGGTCATGATTACTCCGGGTTCAAAAGACAAAACGGCCCGGGTATCGTCGGGCAATGTCAGCACCATGTCATCGGCAAACTGCCATTGGCCGCTGAGGCTCAATTCGTAGATTCCCAGTTTGCCATCCGAAACAATCGCGATGTCCATGCCACCCATCATAATGTAATCGTCAATACCCTGGGGTACAGAAAAATTGGCGGTTTCGTCATGCTTCCATCGGTTATCATCGTCCAGGTAGTAGAACCGGATGGTTCCGGTTTTGTCTTCCAGGGCAATGGCACCGTGTTGCCAGGGCATTTTCATGGCAGAAATTCTGCGGTGGTCAGAGGGGAGGGGCATGGTGAGTTCATAGCTTTGGTTCCATTGGTGCGATGAATCCATATAATAGAAATACAGTACATCTTTCTCCAGAACGGCAATGCTTCCCATACCCATGGCCAGTATGCCCTGATTTTTTGGAGGAATGTCAAACTGTGAAACATTGTCTGGCTTCCATTGGTGCTTTTCGGTCAGGTAATATACAAATACCTGTCCTTCGCTGATGAAACCCAAACTGCTCATGCCCGGAGCGAGGATGTGCTGTGCATCAGGATTGTTTATCTGCTCAAGATTAAAGGATGAGGGCTGTTTTTTGCATGATGCTGCCAACAAAAGGGCTGCAATGAGAATGAAAAGTAGTTTTTTGCTTATCATGAGTATTTGAGTTTTTCGCGTTGAATTTTCGGCGATAAAGGTATTAAAAAAATGAATATTTAGTCGGGGAACTCCGATATAGTTAATAAGTGTTTTGCAATAAAAAAAAGACCGGACGAAGCCGGTCTTTTATCCCGGTATTAACGTTTTGTGAAAACTTGAAGAGAATTACATTTAACAATTAATCGGGGTGCTTTTCATGACCTCAGGTCATGGCAGTATGGTTATTTTATGTGACTTTCTAAGATGGTCCGAATACAGGTGGATGAAATATACTCCCGGTGCCAGGTCTTCAATGTTAACAGTTTGTCTTAAGTAAGCATGGCTTTCCAATTGCTCCCGGATTCTTACGCGTCCGTTTATGTCGGAAAACTCCATGGTGACACCCGTTGAAGGAATGTTTTCCATCTCTATGGTGATGCTGCTCCGCGCCGGATTAGGATAAACATTTGAACTGAATCCTGCGTCCAGTTGGATTACGTCAGTGAAATAACCCACATAGGTGGTATCTGTGCCGGTACAACCATATGGGTCTGTTACAAACACCCATTTCCATCCATAACCGGAGACATTGTACACCTGCTCTTCGTACCCATCATGCCAGTAGTAGGAGGAAAAACCTGCACCTGCATCCAGCACTACCGTATCGGGCCGGGAGGTATAAATGTGCGCTCCCAGGTTTACTTCGGGTACTGCGGTTTTTTCAATCATACTGACCAGCGTATCGGTTTCCGGCACTGCATTGGGGGTAATCACAAATCCCCAAAGGTTGTAGCTGCTGGAGGAAGACAAGTTTACAGGTTGTGTAAAGCTAAAGTACTGGTAACTGTTGGCAGGCCAGGGTGCATTAAGGGTGAAATCTTCCTGCACAACCCCTGTATGACCTTCCAGTTGAAATCCCAGGGTTATGGAGTGCCCCTGCTGGAAACTGTCGTATCCCTCATTGTAAACTTTTACAATTACCTCTTCTGCTTCAGTCAGAACGCAATGGCTTTGGGGAGATACTATTGAATCCATGGCAAGGTTGAATGTTACCACATCCACCGATGCTGTATTGAAGCAGCCTGTAGTGTCAGAAACGGTAACACTGTAGGTTTCTGAATGAACGCTGCTTATTACAAAAGTAGTTTCCTCAGAACCATCCTGCCACAGGTAAGATTCAAATCCTTCGCCCGGGCTTAACGCTATTCCTGCAGGGTTGAGGGTGTAAATGTTATCTCCCAGCCAGGGTTGCGGTAGCGGTATCAGTTGGAAAGTGCCTGTCAGCGAGTTGTTTTCTTCAATTTCGTCTGCCCAGAAATCTATGGTTGCTGTTATGGCTGGTGTGTGTCCGTTCTCCACGGCAAAAGTCTGCTGGAAGGTGTAATGTTTTACACCGTCAGGTACGATGGTGTTCACCGTTGTGATCGTCTCTTCAGCAATCAGCAAGCCATCCAGATGATAGGAAAGAACAAGCTGGGTGCCCGGTTCGATATCCATATAGCCGGTATTTCGGATGGCTACAGTTACCATTACCTCCTGATCGTTTGCACAAACCGCCGTGGGAGAGATGATGCTGTCCAGGGCAAGGTCCATCATCTCAGGATATACCTGTGTTGTTGCCGTGGAGATACACCCAAATTCATTGCTTACTTCTACCCAGTATTGACCCCAGGTTTGCACATCGTACTGCTCTTCTGTACTGCCATCCTGCCAAAGGTAAGCGTGGAAGGTTTCATCCGGGTTGGGAATCAGCAGGATGTTTTCCGGTTGATCTGTGCTGATGTAAGGTGGAAGATAGATGTCGGGGTAGCCGTGCACCGTTATGGAAAATTCCAGTTCGTCGTTGTCTGTATTAACATCCCTGTGTTTTTGATAGGCAAGAAAGTTGTAAGTCTGAGCGTTCAGCATATTTACCGTTGTGGAAAAGTACAACTCCATCTCCTCGCCGGCAACCCAGCTTTGTTGCAGCAAAAGGGTGTCTTCGCTGATAAATTCGCCCTGGAGTTCCAGTATAAAGGCAAAGGCATGGCCGGGCTGAAAAGTTTCCGGTCCGTGATTCACCAGCCTGATACCAATGGTTTCTTCTTCAGAAAGTTCACAGGATTCGGACGGCTCAATTACTTCTGCTATTTCAATGTCGTAAGTAACCACCAGTACCGAATCTGTTCCCGGGCAGCCCCATTCGTCGGTTACGGTTACCGTGTACCATGCCGACCATGGATTGGTCAGGGGGTAGGTTTGTCCATCATGGCCATCCTGCCAAAGGTAGGAAACATATCCTGGGCCGGCATCCAGCGTTACGGATTCATGATCCTGTGTGTAAAGGGTGTCACCGATAAAGGGTTCCGGGAATCCATGTACGAAGATGCTTTGTTCAAGCTCATTGTTGTCAGGGTTGGCGTCCTGAAGATCGCTGATGACAACAAACTGGTGTTCGCCCGTTTGCGATAAGTCTGCCGGGTTCTGGAAGGTGATTAATTCTTCGCCTCCGGGCAGCAAGTCATTTTGTAAAAACAGACTCGTTTCATCATGAAGCGATCCATTCAAAAACAGCCTAAACGGTATTTCTGTGCCGGCAGAATAGGGGTCAGGGCCTGTGTTGGAAATTTTTGTCATTACATATTCCTGTGCTGATAATTCGCAGTCACTCACGGGCTGAGTGATGGCAATAACGCTGATATCTCTTGCAATTACTTCCAGAGAATCGCTTACGGAGCAGCCATTGGAGTCGGTTACTGTGGCGGTATAAAATGCAGAATTTGCGGAAACCACCTCGAATGTCTGCCCGGTAGAACCGTCCTGCCACAGGTATTGCTCAAAACCAATTCCGGCATCGATTACAACCGTGTCGGGCATGGTGGTATAGATGTCTTGTCCGAGGCTGAATTGCGGGTATCCGAATACTGTAACCTGGGTAATGAGGGTGTCATTGAACACTCCCGGCTGGTAAAAATCGTTATCTCCGGGCAGCATGGTAAACGCCACGATGGGGTGTATCCCCTGTTCACTCATATCGAACAGGGTTTCGAAAGTGAAATTGGTGGTTGCGCCGGGTGCCAGGTCTGCTGATAAAGTAAAGAATTCATACGCGCCGGGCAGTTCGCCGATTTCAATTCCGGTGGGAATCTGCATGCCGGCAGGTATGGAGTTGATACCGTAGTTTTTGATGGTAACTGTAACTTCCTGTTCCTGACTAAGTTCGCAGTTGTCGGTGGGTTCTTCAAGGGCAAAAACACCCACGTCGTGTGGTGCTTCGAAGATTGCGAATGCATCGAATCCCGCTCCTTCCCACTGATAGCTGGCCGGGTCAAAATCCTGAGCAGCAAACACAAGGCGAAATTTAACATGGCTTTCTGCTGTTACTTCTGGTCCCAGAACGGCTCTTACGCGCTGCCATCCCGGAGTGTCGCCATGCCATCCGTATGTATGTCCGAAAATGTTTTTCAGGGCTGAAACTTCGTTTTCATCTTCATACCAGCCCCAGGCCAGGGAAGGGTCAGCAACTGACAGGTTTTGCCAGATGACTCCCTGATCCAGTGAGTATTGAATGCCTATTCCATCAGTATTTTCCAGGGAGTGGATGTTGAGGTAAAATTCTATAACGGGGTTTTCAGCTTCCGCAAGATTGAAACAGGGGCTTTCCAGCCACGAGGCTTCCGAAGGGTTGTAAGTGCCTGAGGCATTGGTAATCCATGCTTTGGTGCCTGACTGGGCAGTGCTGATTTCGCTTCCCTGGGGGGTGGCCCATTCCCAGGTGCTGTTTTCACCATAACCCGTCCATAGGCCGTCACTGGTAAGGAATAGTTCGCTGTAGGGAGGTGTAATATAGGGTATGGAAAAAACTGCGTGATGAAGTGCATCGTTGTTGTTGTCCTGGTCTTCTTCCCAGAAAGTTTTCACGATAATATTGTCATACCTGCCGGGAACAGAAAAATCTGCTTTGGGAGCAAAGGTATGTTGTACGGTACTTCCCACCGGGATGTTTTGATAAAGCGTATCCATGTGCCATGTCTGGCCTCCATCCAGTGAAAATCCAAGGGGAACAGGGTCGGTTACAGCCCATGCTCCAAAGTTTTCTACTTTTACCACCACGGTTTCTTCTGTACTCATGCCGCATCCCTGCTCAGGGCCTACCCATTCTGTCACACCCACATCATGGGTGATAAATGTGCCGGTTACCACCAGGTTGTCGATGTTCCATCCGCTGTAATTGTTGGTGTCGTCGGTTGGGCCGGCACCAAAGCGGATTCTTACCTGGTCCATTCGGTTGATATGACTCAGGTTGTAGGGTTGTGACGACCAGCCCGTGGCATTATTAAAGTTGGTATTTTCCCATACTTTATGCCAGGTAGCGCCACCATCACCCGAAACATGAATCCACACCTTGTCGGTGGTTTCGGAATTGAGCCAGCGATGGAAAGAAAGGGTTACATCCTTATAATAAAAGCAATCAAACAGGGGTGAAATGGCTACATACTCCATATACCCGATGCCAGGCTCCATATCACCGGGATATGCACCCTGTCCGCTGAGGTCGGTGCCTATGATCTTGTTTCCCGTATGCGCATGTGTAGCTCCCGGATGGCCATGTGAACCTCCCAGTCCCTGCGGCTCTCCTCTTTCCCATTCACCTGAAAAAATCCACCCCTTGTCGGTTTCAAAATCATCGTAAAAGATGGTTTCAAAAATGATTCGCCGGCCAGGAGGGCTATGGTTTTCCGTGGGAAGGGTTTCACCATCAATGACAATGCCATGGGCCGGAATGTAGGCGTCAGCATAGTTCCCGTGCGAGGCATCTTCTGAAATGTCGTAAGTCAACCATATGTATGAATAACCAGTGGGCAAATCCAGCTCAATGTTTTCAAAGGAGATCACACCGTTGATAAAGCCATCGGCCTCTGCAACAAGGTTTGCATTGTTAAAATGTTCCTGGTGGGTGTAATACAGTTTTACTGCTGAAATATCGTTGTCGTCGGTATTGAGGGAGTGGGCCTGATAGCTGTCAAGTGTTATATTGCCCGTGTTTCCTGTTACCCTAAGGGTCGACATCAGGATGGGGTTATTGGTGCTGCCGGTAGGCATGAAATTCAGTGAGGCCTGTTCTGTGGTGAAATTATCGAGTTCCTTGGCAACAAAACCGGTTTCGGTAATTTTTAATTCATCGATACAAATCCCGGATCCCCATCCGCTCACCCCTTCAAAGGCGAGGTAAAACCGGTCTGATTCGTGGTTGTTGAGGGGTAAGGTGCGATGGGTCCAGATTTCTACAGGATGCTGGTAGCTTTCCAGCAAATGCCAGGGGCCTTCGTCGCCCAGCCGGTAATAAATGGTAAGCATATCCAGAAACCCTTCGTCCCATTCGGCTTGCGCATGGTAAAACGAAAGCTCGGGATTTACAATGAATTCCAGGTCTATGGGGGGGGTAATCAGTCGGGTAACATACCCGATGTTTTGCATCTGAAAAACCAGGTTTTTGTTGCCAACAGCCGCTGTGTCAGGTACTCCGATGGTGTTGGGTGGGGAAATGATTCCTGCACCGGTACGGGTGTTCCAGCTGGCATAAAATCCATCAACACCTGCCAGATATTGCTGGCTCCAACCGGTGGGAAGTCCATTCTCGAAATTTTCATATAGAACAATTACATCTTCCTGTTCCTTTTGATGGGAATTTTCGGTTGCAGTTTTTTCAATACTTGGTGTGCTGGACCCGCTGGCAGGAAATGCAAAAAGTGCAACTGCGATGAATTGCAGTGAAATTCGTATGAGTGTAGCCATAATGCCTTTTGATGAATTGTGTAATGAAACTTCTCTTCATCTGTAAAGGTATGTAACCCCAAAGGCAATAATAACAGTAGTTTCCTTACTTTTACCTGCGTAAATTAACCGGAAGAAATTACCTGTTTCGGGTCAGGTAGTCGGAGTTTTGGGTGGAGTTTTTATTGTAAACAGGCTCTGGTTAAGAAATATTCATTAGCATCGGATTCTTAATCAGATATTGCAATCCTGTCACCCCTATCGGGGTTTTGGATTTTCTTGCGTAGATTTTTCTATAATCCTGTCAGCCCTTCGGGCTTAGGTGTACTGCTACTAAACCCCGAAGGGGTGATATATCTTTGCCGAAAAAAATCAGGAATTGGAAAACTCCAGTGCCGGATAATCAATATACCCTTTCCTGCCGCCATGATAGAAGGTATCTTTATCCCAGTGTGCCAGAGGAGCATTGTGCTTCAGCCTCTCCACCAGGTCAGGGTTGGAAATATAGGGTTTGCCAAAAGCTATGAGGTCGGCTTCGTTGTTGTTGATCATGCGGTTGGCGCTTTCCAGTGTATGCCCCCCGCAGGAAATCAACGTTCCTTTGTAAATGTTGCGGTAATAGGGAATTATGCTGTTTTCGGGGTGTTCCAGTCTGTCTTCCGGGCTCATCATTTCGCTGATATGCAAGTATGCCAGAGAATAGCTGTTGAGTTTGTCAATGATATAGCCGTAGGTTTCTTTTTCGTTGGAATCCTCCATCCCTTGTTTTACAGAACGTGGAGACAACCGAAGGCCCATTTTGCCCGATGGAACAGATTTGATTATTTCATCCAGAATCATAAAGAGGAATTTGCTGCGGTTTTCTTTGCTGCCGCCAAACTCATCGGTACGTTGGTTGGTGCCATCCATGATAAACTGATCAATGATATAGGCATGTGCCCCATGCACTTCTACCCCGTCAAATCCTGCTTTAAGAGCATTTTGGGCGGCAGTGGCAAAATCCTGCACGGTCTGCAGAATCTCCTCGCGACTCATGGCACGACTGCTTTCGTAGGGCAATCTCCCTTCGGAGGTCAGTACTTCTCCATCGGGAGTGACTGGAGAAGCCGATACAGGTGCTTTGCCTCCCGGTTGAAGCAGACGGTGAGAAAAAGGGCCCACATGCCAGAGTTGCAGAAAGATTTTCCCTCCTGCATTGTGCACGGCACGGGTTACTATTTTCCATCCTTCCAACTGTCTGGGTGTGAAACAGCCTGGTGAGCCGGTGTATCCATAGGCCTGGGGCGATATCTGGCTCCCTTCGGCAATCAACAGCCCGGCCGATGCCCGCTGCTGATAGTACAATGCCACCATTTCATCGGCTGCCAGGGCAGCATTTTCTGCCCTGCGACGGGTAAGCGGTGCCATGGCAATGCGGTTGCTCAGGGTTGTACCGGAGAGATCGTAAGGTTGGAAAAGGGGTTGTTCCATAGTGGGTTTGTTATTTTTGTAAATGCAAGGTTGCTTTTGTACTGCTCTAAACATCAAAACCCCGGCATTGTTTAAAAATCCATTTTCACCCCCAATACAAAGGTTCTGGGGCGGGGATAGCGCTGATAATCAATTCCTGAAGGGACTTCCGGATCCATTCCCTCATAGTTGGTAAGGACAAAAGCGTTTTGCACGGTGGCAGTCAGGGTCAGGTTCAGCGCATCCTGCAACAGCCCGCCAATACGGTATCCCAGCGAAATAAAGTCCATCCTGAAAAAAGTGGCGTCCTGTACATAATAATTTGAATTCAAATGCGGGTTGTCAAAATTAAGCACAACCGCTTCGGGAGTAATATTGCCCAGGTAAGGGCCTTCCGGGCGGTAAATACGGCTGTAATTGCCGAAAAATGAACTGGTATTGTTGTACACATAATTGCCCGATTGAAAACGTCCCGAGAATCCCACGTTCCAGTTGTTCCACTGCAGCTGTGATGCAATCCCCACGGTATAATCCGGATAGGGTGTCTGGTAACGGATGAAATCATCCTGGGTAATCATACCATCCTGGTTCTGATCTACGTACATGTCGGGCTGGGGATGTCCTTCGTTGTTGTAAATGCTTTGCAATACAAAAAACGATGAAAAGGGATAGCCAGGGGAATTGATGAAATTACCATTGGAACCAAACCTGAACCCCTCATAATCATCCGTAAAGTGATTCAGTCTAATGATTTCATTGGATGATGAATGAAAGTGAGTAGTGATGCTCCATGACAGGTTTTCTGTTAGGACCGGCAATGCATGTAATGCAATGTCCCAGCCCGAAGATTCAGCTTCTCCAATATTGGTGAGGATAATTGAAGACAAGTTTGTTCCGGAAGGAACTAATATGGGCATCACGATATCCATATGTTGGGTTTTATGATAATCTGCTGACAGGGTGATTCTGTTATTCAGCATTGCAATATCAATCCCCCCGTTTAGTGTGGTTCTTTTTTCAGGTTTGAGATTCATATCTAAACCATAGGGTGTATTAGGGAAGAAAGTGTTGGCAATACTGGAAAAAACGGGAACTATCCCGTGGGTTCCATAGCTAAGCCGCGGCTGGAGGGCTGAAAAGAAAGAATTCTCAGGCCAGAAGGCCTCGTTATGTAACTGCCAGGAAGCCGAA
>RECE01000020.1 GCA_007694165.1 Bacteroidota bacterium | reverse complement strand
CAGTTGACAGGTCACCGTTGCAGAAAATTTCTGTTGCTTCAAAAGAAGCTTCCAGCAGATCAGGTTGAACCATTTCAAATTCAACTACATCTGTGCAACCATTGGCATCCACTAAGGTCCAGCTATATTCTCCGGCAGGAACGTTGAGCGTAATCTGTCCATCTTCCAGGTCACCGGCAAAAGCCTCACCGTCAAATAATTGATAAGGTGCAGTTCCACCAGCAGCAAAAACGGTTACATCAGCAGTGCCTTCGAAGCAAAGAATTTCTTCTTTTTCATAAGTAGCTACCAGCAGATCAGGTTGAACCATTTCAAATTCAACTAAATCTGTACAACCATTAGCGTCAACTACGGTCCAGTTGTATTCGCCAGCAGGAATGTTCAGTGTAATCTGTCCATCTACCAGGTCACCGGCAAAAGCCTCACCGTCAAATAATTGATAAGGTGCAGTTCCACCAGCAGCAAAAACAGTTACATCAGCAGTGCCTTCAAAGCAAGCGATTTCACCTTTTTCATAAGAAGCTTCAAGTACAGGGGGTTCTTCAATTGCAAATTCAATAACAAATGCTTCACAACCGTGAGCATCGCTTAAAGTCCAGTTGTATTCGCCTGCAAAAACATCCAAAGTAAAATCAACATCGAAAGTTGCTACCGCTTCACCTTCTTCATTGAAAAGGGTGTAAGGAGGGTTGCCACCGAAACCGGTAACAGTAACCGCTGTTGATTCTCCGTTGCAAAGGATATCGTCATATGCAATTTCAGCTGTAATAGGATCAGGTTCACCTACAGTTACACATTCAGTGTAAACGCAACCATTGGCATCAACTACAGTAATAAGGTAGTTTCCGGGGATAAGGCCTGTGTAAGTAGCGGTTTGTGTTTTAAGAGGAACAAATTCTTCATCTCCCGGCTCACAACCGTAGGAAATACAAATATTGAAAGGCTTGGCGCCGTTCATTGCCACAACAATGGTTCCGTCCTGGTCACCATTGCAGGTAACAGGAGTTGAGGTTATAACAACGTCCATATCGCATACGGGCAAAATTTCGCGGAACATGATGTTGTCCAGACCAAAGTCATTACCACTTTGCACCTTCGAAGTTTCAGCTATGGTTATGGTTGCACTTGTTGACTTGTCAGTGTTGGTCCATACATAGTTAACCCAGTTTTGAGTTTGTCCTTCACCTATAAAGGTAGACTGCATGCTTTCACCATTGATATAAATGGTAATTTCAATATGTGCAGGGTTGCTGGATACAAGGCTACGAAGGTCAAAACTGAATTCATAGTCTTTGCCAGCATCAACACCCGCAACTACTTGCTGCCATACAATTGCAGGGTCATTGGTTACTCCCTGCTGGTTCATGGTTGTAGTAGTATGTCCGTTGACAATCATGAAAGGATTGTCGTTGTCCGGCATATTCACAAAAGCATTGTGATAGGAGCGTGGGTTTACTCCAATGGTATATCTTCCCTCAGGCTGCAGGCTTTGAGTGCCGGTTACCTCAGGGTCTACATACATATAATCGGTAACAAAACCTGAATTGCCATCGGAAAAATCTCCGTTGATAACCAGATTGTCACCATAGTCCTGTGCATAAGAAGCCGTGCCGCAACACAAGCTAATTACAAACAGTGCCATGATTACACTAAAAAAGTTGATTTTTTTCATAAGGTTTTGATTTTAATTTAGTTTAATTTGATTTTTAATTCAGAAAAAGGTTCTTTGTTTTTTACCTGATTTCAGGTGTGAACCTTAGTCGGATGGGTAATGGAAAATTTCATGGGGTTTGTTTCATAGGCATCAAAGTTTTTGATTTACAATAAATGTTTTTAGTCTGCAAAAAATATTTGTTTGTAGTCGTTTAGAATTTACTTGCATAAAAGTATCTTTATTTTGACTGTGTTTCAATGAGGATGTTCCCTTAAATTTCTGTAAGTAAATACCCTTATATTTTGATCCTTATTTTGACCTAAAAAACACTTAATCAATTTATTAGGGTTTTATTGTCTGGTTTAAGGGTTTTGTGAAGTTTTTCCTGAAATGATTTTTTTTGTATTAAATGCATTCAAAAAAGTCGATAAAAAATGGATTAAACTCCCCGAATGATTATTTAGCGTTGACAAGATGGTTTTTTGTCTTTTCTGGAAGGTGATATTCTATAACATTCTGATTACTATAATAAATGCATCTTTTTTCCGTGGTTTTTATAGCTGGAAAATAGCTGAAAACGAATGTGAACGCTACATTACTTGCTGGAGTTACTGCATGATTTTTATTTAACACCCGTTAATAGTTTGTACTCTCCACATAAATCCGGGCTTTTCTATCTTTGCGGGCAACAAGGAAAACAATACAACTTTATGAAAGGGAACAAATTTCTTCTTCTATTGCTAATTTTGATTTGTCCGGTCTATACAGCAGATGCTTCTTCACGACAGTTTGATACACGCGAAATTCAGGCAGTTCGTGTAATGACACCCCCTGCTATTGACGGGAAAATGGATGAACCTGTATGGGATGTCGCACCATCGGCATCCGGTTTCTATCAATACGAACCCCACAATGACAGACCGGCCAGTCATCAGACTTTTGTTAGAGTACTATATGATAATGATGCCCTGTATATCGGGGTGCGTCTTGAGGACCCTGAACCGGAAAAGATTCTTACAGAATTGGGCCCCAGGGATTCCGGCAACAATGTAAATGCCGATTTGTTCTGGATAGATATCAACCCTTTCAACGACGGTATCAATGGATTCAGGTTTATGGTATCTGCATCCGGAGTGCAAACCGACATCAATATATCGGGAGCTGGTGGTTCAAGAGGAGATGTGAATTGGGATGCCGTTTGGATGAGTGCAGTATCCATTGATGAAAGAGGCTGGGTGGTTGAGATGAAAATTCCCTGGTCAGCTTTGCGCTTTCCCCGTGGCGATGTTCAAAAGTGGGGCATAAATTTCTGGCGTGAGATTCGTCGAACCCGGGAACAGTCAAGCTGGAATTTTGCCAACCGACGAATTGGTGATCCGCTTGCATTTATGGGAGAACTGTCCGGTATTGAGGGTGTTGAGCCCCCTGTAAGACTGGCGCTTTTCCCTTACGTGTCATCTTACCTGGAGAAAAACGGAGGGGGCGACCAATGGGGAAATACTTTTGTGGGAGGAATGGATCTTAAATATGGTATCAGCAACAGCTTTACCATGGACATGACGCTGATTCCTGACTTCGGCCAGGTACAATCAGATGCCCGCGTTTTGAATCTTACCCCCTATGAAGTTAAATATGATGAAAACAGGCAGTTTTTTACTGAAGGAACGGAGTTGTTCGGGAAAGCAGATATTTTTTATTCGCGAAGGATTGGAAGTCGGCCTCGTGGGTATTTTGATGCCAGGGGTAGCCTGGTTCGTAATGATTCTGTTTATGAAATAGTGGAGGTGAATCCGCTTGAAACACGGTTGAT
>RECE01000021.1 GCA_007694165.1 Bacteroidota bacterium | reverse complement strand
TGTTGATAGATGGCAGATTTGCAATCGCATCAGCATCAATGTTGGTACTGGTGCCAGTGTTTTGTCCTACGGATCCGGCTGCGGCTGTTACAATTACTTCCTGTAATACCTGTCCTGCTTCTACCATTAAAAACAAAAGACTTCTTGTTTCACCAAGAGATAATTGCAAATTTGTTAGTTGATCCGTCTCGTAACCTACATAAGATACTGTAAGTGTATAGGGTCCTCCAACGCGCATATTGGGCAGGTTGAAACGCCCATCCGAACGTGTTGTGGTGCCATAGCGTGTTCCCGTGGGTCCATGAACAGCCACTACGTTGGCATCTGCCATAGGTTGGCTCTGCATGTCCATTACCATACCTTCAATGGCCGCGGTGGTTGTACCCTGCGACCATGAGGTGTTTTGTATGCCCAAAAGCATTAACATGCTCAGAGCGAAAAACAGTAATTTGGTTCTTTTCATTTTTCGTTGATTTTTGTTTGAATTTGTTTTGTTGAATTTGTTTTTGTTAAAATTAAATCTGGCAATAAGGTGTTATTAATCTTTGAGAATTGCAATGATTGATTTTTTCATTTCACCTGCAAAAATACTCAGGTAGCATTTTATTATCATCCTTCCGGCTTTATCTTTTCCTTAGGTTTGTGTTAAGTTAATGTTAACAATTTCTGTTTTTGGAAAGCAACTGTAAAAATAGGAGGATTTTCTTTTCCACAACTTTGTGTTCACAATTAGTTATTAACATCTTTTCGTTGTTTTTTAACACCGCTTAAGCAAACGGTTATTAACAAAGCATGACAGGTATTTCGCATCAATGATACTCATTGTGTTAAAAAGGAAAAGGCAATAAGTATTTATCAAAAAATGATAGCAGGTCGACGAAGGATGGCAGGCGTTTTCCCTTTTTTCAGGGTGAAGGCAAAAGTTGAACCTATCCCCAGGGTGCTTCTTACGTTGATGGTTTGGTTGTGCGCTTCAATAATATGTTTTACTATGGCCAGCCCAAGTCCCGAGCCTCCTTCTTCTGCTTTCCTGGTGCGGCTCTTATCTCCGCGATAAAACCGCTCAAAAACCCGCGGCAATTCTTCCCTGGGTATTCCGGTTCCACTGTCTGTTACTTCCACCAGGATGTTTTCATCCATATCAAAAAAGCTGATTTTGGTTCTGCCGTTTTCTGTACCGTATTTTATGGAATTGACCACAAGATTGGTGATAACCTGCTGGATTCGTTGCCTGTCGGCTATTACATAAATTGGACTTTCATAATGCTGGGCAAGGAATATCCTGATGCTTTTTTTTTCTGCCTTTATTTCCAGCAAATCCACTACTTCATTGCACAAGGTTACAATATCAAATCGCTCCATTTTCATCTCCATCTCTCCGGCTTCCAGCCTGGATATTGCTTCCAGATCTTCAATGATGGAAATCATGCGGTCAACACTTTTTTCTGTTCTTTCAAGGTATTTCCTGTTGATGGCGGGATCATCCATGCCCCCGTCGAGCAAGGTTAATATATAACCCTGAATGTTAAAAATCGGGGTTTTCAGTTCATGGGAAACATTGCCAAGAAATTCACGCCGGTATGCTTCAAGTTTTTTCAGGTCATCTATTTCCTGTTTTTTTCTCTCAGCCCACTCTATCACCTCCATGTTGGTCTGTTCAATGATATCCGTTTTACTCAGAATCGCTGTCTTTTGCTCGCGACGGGGTGCTTTAAGCTGGTGGATGGTTTTGTATATGAGCCTGATTTTTTCATAAATAAATTTGTCCAGAATGTATTTGTAAACAATGAAAGAAACAGGAAAGATGACCATATTGGTAATTACAAAAACCATAGCCTTCCATTGGGTTTGGGAAAAGTAACCCACAAGGGTGTAAATTACAGAAAAGGCAAGCATAATAACAAGGGATGCCTGCAGCGATAAGCGTTGAGAAGTGGAAAGGTTCATGGAATAATCAGGTTGCAATTAAAGGAATGAATAGAATATAGGGTAAAAAAATTGCACATATAAGCAGAAATAACCAGGGAGATGCGAAACAATACATTATGAAGCATCAAATTTGTAGCCTACCCCTTTTACTGTTTTGATGAGTTCTATCCCGATTTTTTCTCTCAGTTTGCGAACGTGAACATCAATGGTTCGATCTCCTACCACCACATTGTTGCCCCATACTTTTGAAAAAATTTCTTCCCGGGAAAACACCTTGTTGGGTTTGGAGGTCAATAGAGTAAGCAGCTCAAATTCTTTTTTGGGAAGTACAATTTCCTGATCAGATTTTATGATAACATATCGCTCTTTGTCGATGATAATACTCCCTACTTCTATCCTGCTTGATTCTTCCGCCTCCGCATTGGCAGTATAGCGTCGTAGTAAAGCTTTTACGCGGCTTAAGAGCAACGCAGGTTTGATGGGTTTGGCAACATAATCGTCAGCACCAGCATCAAAACCTGCCATCTGCGAGTAGTCTTCGCTGCGGGCTGTGAGAAAAATAACAATACTGTTGGCCAGTTCGGGTATTTTTTTTAGTTCATGACATGTTTCCATACCATCCATCCCGGGCATCATCACATCAAGTATGATGAGATGCGGAAGATTCTTTTGGGCTGCCTCTATGGCACTCAATCCATTGTTTTCTGTAAATACCTGATATTCTTCTTTTCGTAAATTATAACCCATAAACTCAAGAATGTCCGGCTCATCATCAACCAGAAGGATTTTGTAGTCACTATTCTTCATCAGCAAATATTTTGTTTAAGTAATTGACTCTCGCCTCTTGGAAAAGCTTGCTTGAATGATTTTATTCTGTCATCGGATTTTGTTTACAACAAACAAAGGTAATTATATTTTCAATGGATTAAATCTGTTTTTGCAACCTTATGGCCTAACAATCAGTATAATTAAATTGCAGTTAATAATTTGTTAATGTAAACTTAAACCAGCGACATACACGAGTCGTTTTAGAACGCTGTTAATGAGCTAAACCGATAGTACAGAAGCATCACTTTACTGTTATGGGAGTTTATGCAATCAGAAGGTCAGCATCAATGTTCTGCTTGCATACAAACTCTTAGAATAAATCGTATTTTTGATCCATAGTTTTCCCTGATTCAATATTTGTTAGCGTGAAAAAAAGATATAAAGCTTTACTGGTCCTTGCGGTTATTTTTATCGGCATACCATTCGTTTTATGGCTGGCCTGGCTGCTAACTACGCCCAAACCCATTTCCCTTTTCATTATGGACAAAACCTCCCATACTGAATATAAGATAAGGCATCGGGCCATCAATTGGGTGTTAAAACATTATCGGTTTGTAAAACCCAATGGCAAGGATTATAGTCCGGATGTTGATTACTACGGTTTTTACCCCAACGCTAACGCAACTTTTACCATAAGAGATTTGACCGGATTAAATCCGTTGGAAATCAACCGCATTTCCATTCAGTATCACGCAGCTTATTATGTGGATAG
>RECE01000164.1 GCA_007694165.1 Bacteroidota bacterium | reverse complement strand
GTGCCAATCCGAAGTTCAACGGGCCCGGCGGCTGCCTGGGTGACATTGGAGTACACGCCGAAAACCTTGCGGAATATTTTACCGGACTTACCATTGACGAGCTATGTGCTGATATCACATCTTTTGTTCCCGGACGCGAACTCGACGACGATGCATCGGTACTGGTGCGGTTTAAAGGTGGTGCCAAAGGGCTGATCTTTGCCAGCCAGATCTCTGCCGGTGAAGAAAATGATCTGAACATTAAAGTTTATGGTGAGAAGGGCGGACTTGAATGGCACCAGATGGAACCCAATACCCTTTTGCTCAAATGGCTCGACCAGCCCATGCAGGTTTTACGCGCCGGCGCAAATTACCAGAACCTTTCAGAAAAAACACGATGGAATTGCCGCACACCGGGCGGCCACCCCGAAGGCTATATCGAAGCTTTTGCCAATATTTACCGCAATGCGGCATACCATATTCTTGAAAAAATGGATCCGGACTTTTCTGCACCTGATTTCATTGAATACCCAACCATTTCAGACGGTGTGAGAGGAATGCAGTTTATTGAAAAGGTAATTGAATCGGCAGAGAGCAAAGAAAAATGGCTGAAATTCGACAGCTGATGAATTCTGACCCATTGCACTTTTCAGCATGAAAGAATTTCTGAAAATACTTCCACAAAAAGCCCAAAGCAAAAAGCGCGACTTTAAGCTTCTGGCCGCGAAGGTAAAAAAACTCAAGGCCCGACAGGCCGATGAGATATTTCTGCAATTGCATACTGAAGCATTTGAGCAGATCAATTGCCTGGATTGTGCCAACTGCTGCAGGGGTCTGGGTCCGCGGCTTTTCAAAAAGGACATAGAGCGCTTATCGGCCCATCTGAAAATGAAATCCTCTGTATTTACGGATACCTACCTGCGGATAGACGAGGACGGTGATTATGTTTTCCAATCCATGCCCTGCCCCTTTCTGATGTGCGACAACTATTGTATGGTTTATTCATCGAGACCCAAAGCCTGCCGCGAATATCCGCACACCGATCAGAAAAATATCAGAAGTATCCTTTCAACCTGTGTGAAAAATACGGAAACATGCCCTGCGGTGTTTTTTATTTTTGAAAAGCTGCCCATCATTCTTGCTAAAGAGTTGGGATAATTTTTATTTAAGGAGTAAGAAATGTATTTTTGACCTTACATATTGGTAATCCCTTTTTAATGGTCATTTAACCCTTTGGGTAGTGGATGAAATTCCAATCACAAAAAAAACGATTTCTTTCAGATAATTATTTGTGTTTCTGTTTAAAACCCCCAACAATGAAAGACTTTAGAATCCACAAATCACTCCTGATTATTATTTTGCTTTTTCAGGCTTGTCAACCCGGTCAACTGTTTCAAATCGAATTAGATTTTCCTGAGAGGGAGTTACAAAACACTCCGGTTTTTGTTGATGTGAATAAAGACCTTTTGAGGGCTGAAGAAAGTTACTGCCTTCAATTGGGTTCAGAAACAATTCCGCTGCAGATAGAGAATATCTCACCTACACATCTTAGATTGTGGTGGGAAGCCAACATTTCTGCAGGAGAAAAAAAGATTTATACTGTAATCGGCGGATGTACCCGGGCAGACAAAGTGTTTTTGTGGCAAACCACGGGAAAAAATTCAATGCAACTACTCCAAAATGGCAAGCCCCTGATAGGCTATGTGCATCCGGAATTTGATATCAATCAGAGAGAACTCACCTATAAACCCTTCCATCATGTTTTTGATCCGCACAAAGGCATACCCATAACCAAAGGACCGGGGGGGTTGTATTCTCACCACAGGGGAATTTATTACGGGTATAATCAGATCCGTGTTGATGGAGGTGAACCTGTTGATATATGGCACAACCATCATGGAGAGCACAGTGAACATGTCAGGACTATCAGGGAATTTACCGGTCCTGTATTTGGCGGGCACACTGTAGAAATAGAATGGAGAGATACCCAGGCACAAACTTTTGCCCGGGAAATCCGCACCCTGAAAGTATTTCATGAAAACGATCAGATGATCATCGATTTTCATTCGGTATTAGAACCTGTTGATGCAGATATAGTTGAACTTGACGGGGATCGTCATCATGGCGGAGTACAATTCAGGGCTGACAATGAAGTGAGTGAAAACAGCGAAGAAACCTTTTTTACACGCCCCCTGCAAGTGCAACAGATTTCACCCTTCTCGGAAATTGAAGGAGATGACATGTACGATCTTCCCTGGAATGCCATGAGTTATGTTTTGGATGGTGAGCAATATAACGTTGCTTACTTTTCGCATCCATCTAATCCTGCCGGAGCAGAGATGTCGGAAAGGCGTTACGGCAGGTTCGGAGAGTTTTTCCCTTATACCATAACACCCGGTAATCCCCTTGAGGTAACCTACAGGTTTATTGTTACCAAAGGAGAAACTCCTTCTGCTGAAACCCTGCAAAAACAATATGAGAATTTTGCTGAAAAACTAAACTTTGAAATAAAAGACTGACCCAAACTCAATATCAAATTTTGAAGCTATGAAACGTACCCGAAGAGAATTCATCAGGACATCTGCCCTTGGTGTTGCCGGCATTACTTTGTCGGGAATGGGATTATCTGCTGCAAGTTATAACCGTATAATAGGGTCAAATGAGCGCATTAACGTTGCACTCATCGGGCTTGGCCGCAGGCTGGGAGCCTTTCCTGAACCCATTGCAATGAAAGAAGCGAATACACACCTGCTTTATTTGTGTGATGTGAAAGAAAGCCAGCGGGAAAATGCTGCCAGGGTTTTTTCCAATCATATAGATTACCAACCCAGGCTTGTTAATGATTTGCGAAAAATAATGGACGACCCCAATGTGGATGCCATCATTAATGCAATGCCCGATCACTGGCATGCTCCCGGAGCGATAATGGGAGTAAAATCGGGGAAGCATGTCTTTGTTGAGAAGCCCGGAAGCCATAATGCAAGGGAAAATGAACTGCTGGTTGAAGCACGGAGAAAATATGGAAAACTTATCCAACTGGGGAATCAACAGCGCTCTGCACCCGAGTCCATAAAAATAATCCGAAGAATACACGAAGGTGCAATAGGAGAACCTTATAAAGCTGTTACCTTTTATTCAAATGCAAGAGGAGCGGTGCCCAATCAAACTCCGGCTGAACCACCGCAAGGACTGGACTGGGATCTTTTCCAGGGACCATCACCCAGAAGACAGTATACCCATGACACATGGGATTACAACTGGCACTGGTATGGATGGGATTTCGGAACAGCCGAAATTGGCAATAACGGAATCCACGAACTTGACATCGCCCGTTGGGCATTACAGGCAGACTATCCTGAAAGGGTTTCGGTAAAAGCCGACAAGCGCCATTTCTCCGATGACGGCTGGACCATGTATGATACCATGAAAGCATCTTTTTATTATCCGGGAAATAAAACCATTATCTGGGACAGCAAAAGCCGGAATGGCTATCCAACATATGGAAGCGGAAGGGGAACCATCATATATGGCACTGAAGGCTCAGTATATGTTGACCGGGATGGATACAAACTCTTCGACAGAAACGGCCGGATTGTATCAGAAAAATCAGCAGCAGGTTCGGAGGGTGGAGTGGCTCTCGGTGGCGGTGGAGATATGTCCACAATTCATGTTTTGAACTTTTTTAATGCCATAAGAGGGAAAGAATCTCTTAATTCGCCTATTGAAGAAATGGTAAAAAGTATTCAGCTTTGTCATCTTGCCAATTTATCTTATCGTATTAAAAAAGATCTGGAAGTAAATCCGGCCAATGGCAAAACGATTGACCCCGATGCACTAAGACTGTGGTCGCGAGAGTATGAACCCGGCTGGGAACCTGAAATTTAAAACAGAAAAATAATTTATACATGAAGAAGATATTTTTAATTTTGGGTTTATTTCCAATCCTGATGTTTGTTTCCTGCAAAGACACAGATAAAAAAGAGTTTACCGGTGCTCAACATGAGGTAAAGCTCCTTACTCTTAACCCCGGCCATTTCCATGCTGCCCTTGTGCAAAAAGAGATGTATCCCCAGGTACACCCAACGGTGCACATTTATGCTCCGGAAGGTCCTGATCTGGAAATGCACCTTCAGCGTATTGAAAGATTTAACAGCCGGGATGAAAACCCCACCCGGTGGGAAAACATCATCTATACCGGTGAAGATTACCTGGAAAGAATGCTTGCTGAGAAGAAAGGGAATGTAGTAGTGATCGCGGGCAATAACAATAAAAAAACATCTTACATCCTGAGATCTGTGGAAGCCGGATTTAATGTGCTGTCAGACAAGCCCATGGCAATTAATGAAGAGAGTTTTGCCATGCTTCAGCGGGCTTTTACCGTGGCTGAGCAAAACAATGTACTGCTATATGATATCATGACCGAGCGATACGAGATCACAAGTCGTCTGCAAAGAGAAATTGCATTGGTCCCTGAGATATTTGGTGAGCTGGAAAAGGGGACGGCCGATGACCCGGCCGTGGTGAAGGAAAGTGTTCACCATTTCTTTAAATACGTGGCCGGATCCATCCTGCAACGTCCACCCTGGTATTTTGATGTGGAGCAGCAGGGCGAAGGAATTGTGGATGTTACCACCCATCTGGTTGACCTGGTGCAGTGGTCATGTTTCCCCGATCGCATCATCGATTACCACAACGATGTTCAAATGCTTGATGCTACCCGCCGACCCACATCTGTAACCAAACAACAGTTTATGGATGTTACCGGTCTGGACCATGTACCCGATTACCTGCAATATACCCTGAAAGACGAAGTGTTGAATATTTATGCCAATGGCGAAATGCTTTATACTATCAAAGGTGTACATACAAGGGTATCGGTTACCTGGGATTATGTTGCCCCGGAAGGTGGTGGAGACACACACTACTCATTAATGAAGGGTTCAAAAACACATCTTATTGTTGAGCAAGGTGAAGAACAGGATTATTTGCCGGTGTTATATCTGGTTCCGGCGCCAGGGCACAATAAAGAGCAATGGGAGAGAGATGTTAAGGAAGGGTTTGGAGAAATAACTGCAATGTTTCCCGGGATTAAGCTTATAAATGCAGTTAAGGGTTTTAAGGTTGATGTTCCCTCGCAATACCGCATTGGCCATGAGGCCCATTTTGCCAAAGTAACAGAACAATACCTGCAATTTCTTGTCGACGGGAAATTACCCCACTGGGAAATTCCCAATATGCTTGCTAAGTACTTTACAACCACCCGGGCTTACGAACTGGCAAAAGTAAAAGAAAACAATTAAGTCATACATCTCATGCAGGTTTTTCATTATACATGCTTAGCAATGGGTACACGGTTTAATATTGTGATACCGGATTTGAATAAAAAGCATGGGGAGATAATCGGGAAACAAATTTCCAGCATCCTGGATGAGCAGGAGTTAATCATGAGTTGTTATCGCAATGACTCAGAAGTATCAAGGATTAACCGCCATGCATATCAGCAAAAGGCGAAGCTCTCCGGTGAACTGTTTGAAATCCTGAAAACCTGCGACTATTATTACCATAAAACCCTTGGAGTATTTGACCCAGCTTTGCTGGACATTACCTTAAAAGCGGAAAATCAACTCGAAGAAAATGGCTGGAGCCAGGTGCTTTTCGAAAAAGATTCAGCAACTATCAGGTTTAATAAAAAAGGTGTTGGAATAGATCTTGGAGGTTTCGGGAAAGGCTGGGCCATAGATAAAATCATTTCTCATCTGGAAGGAAAAGGAATAGAGTCAGCTTTCATCAGTTTCGGGGAAAGTACTGTTACTGTTATAGGACAGCATCCGCTGGGAGGACCCTGGCAAGCCAGTATTCCCGATATAAAAAACGAGAACCCCCTTGACCTGAAACTTCAGGATGAATCATTTTCCATATCGGGGCTCAAGGAAAAATCCGGAGAAACCGGCACAAGGAACTTTTCTCATATTTTCAGCCCCGGGCAAAAAAGTATGGTTAAGGAAAATATCAGAGTACTGGTTAAATCAAAATCTGCAATTCAATCTGAAATTTTATCGACGGCAATCATCGCATCAAGTGATGAGCAAAAAAAACATATCTTAGATGCATTTCCGGAAGTAAAGGTATTTGAATGCAGAGGCAAAGGATGGTTAGAAAAATAGTTATATAATCGGTTAAAACATGTTACAACAAGACAGGAGAACATTTCTGAAAAACAGTCTGATTGCAGGCACAGCTATGATTACTCCCATTTCACTTATGAAAGTGCTGGCCAATGAGCATAAAAGTCAGGCATACAAAAAAGACAAAATATTTGTGGGTATCATCGGGACAGGCTCCCGTGGACATCATCTGGCTTATCTCATAAAAGAACATGGCCATGAGTTAGGTATGGAAGTTACTGCGCTTTGTGATGTTTACAAGCCCCACCTTGATTTTACTCACTCCATGATTCCGGAAGCAAAAGTATATGATGACTATCGAAAAATGCTTGACGAGGCCAGAGAACTTCATGGAGTTATTATTTGCACTCCCTTGCATGGTCATGCGCAACCCACCATAGATTCTATGGAAAGAGGGCTGCATGTGTTTTGTGAAAAGGCCATGGCACGTACACTTGACGATACTTATGCCATGGCTGAAGCTCATTACCGTACAGGAAAAGCATTGCAGATTGGACATCAACGGTTGTTTGATCCTAAATTTCTCAGGGGGATGAATAAAGTTTTCCGGGGTGATCTGGGTAAAGTAACCCAGATCAGGGCTTACTGGCATCGTAACAATGACTGGCGCCGTCCCGTACCCGAGGATCATCCTGAATTGGAGAGATTTATCAACTGGCGACTGTATCGTGAGTACTCATGTGGCTTGCTCACCGAACTGGCATCACACCACATACAGGTTGCCAACTGGGTTAAAAAGGACATCCCGGTTGATGTGAGGGGCACCGGTAGTATCAGTTTCTGGAAAGATGGCAGAGAAGTAGAAGATAACGTGGCTCTGATATTTACCTATAAGGATGGCACCCAGTTCGTTTACGATTCTATGATTCAAAATCGCCGGCATGGCCTTGAGATACAGGTGCTTGGACATAAAGGCAGCCTTGAACTGGAAACCAATAACTTCTTTCTTGAAGATCCGCCACCGCCGCCGAAACCAGCAGGTATCGTTCAGCTTTTGCAGGACCTGGAAGAAAACGTCCTGGGTAAAGTGCCCATCGGCAGTTCTTCATGGGACCCGGAAGTGGCAATAACATACAAAGGAGAATCAATTGTGAATGAAAATATTACGGACGGAACCTGGGAACAATTCACCGGTTTTGCCAAAGCCATCAGGGAAGATAAACCCATACCGGGTCTTTTCGAAGAAGGTTATTACGGTTCCATATGGACACTACTGGGCCAGGAAGCCATTGATACCGGCCAGGTAGTTGGCATGCCGGAAAAGTTTGATATCAGAAAATTCCGCAGGTGATAAGATAAATAAAACTGAAAAGCATGAAAGATATTATTATAAAGGGGAATCATATTACCAGAGAACTGAAGGTTTTATTGTACTGCTATATATTAGCCAACCTGGTGAATGTTTACGCCATAGTAAAATACAATACCGACTGGATTGAGTTAATTACCTGGCAGAGGTTTATCATTTTAATCACAGTAATATTTTATATCGTTACCGTAATTTTAAGGTTGGTGATTTTTGGCGCAAGGAAGTTGATAAGCAAAACTGCCAGAGCAAATACCAATGGTTAACCCATTATTAAAATAAACCGAACCCTGATTCAGATGCCAGGTCACCAATTATTCTTATCATTTTCTTCTTATTCAGCACCCAGAACGAATGACCTTGCAGGTGGCCTGAAAACCGGTTCTACCCTAAGGTGTGTGGCATCTTTTGACAATGTCAGCTTCCAGAAATGATCTGCCGCAAAAGCTTCATCAAGCCACCAGTGCATTGCCGGATCCTTTGTCTGCCGGATTGGAGCCCCCCAGCCTCCATCACCAATATAAATGACACCATGCTCATCATCGCGCTGGTTATCTCTTATAGGCACGGTTTTTTTAAAGGCGTGGTCATGGGCCTCTATAACCAGGTTAACATTGTATTTTTCAAATAATGGCACCCAATGTTCCCTGATCATTCTTGGGATGGTATCATTCATATTCCTTACGCTGGGCCAGGCAGCTACATGGTATTGAACCAGTTTCCATTTTTTATCATGGTTTTTTGCAAGTGTTTTTTCAAGCCACTGGACTTGTTCAGGAACACCCATTGTGTGGTCAGAATCAAGGGTTATGAGAACCAGATCGGGTGTCAGTTCCAAAGCATAGTAATTGCGTGGTTGCGGAGAAATAAACCTGTTGTAGAAATAAGGAGCCTTGTCGGGTGTCTGAAAAAAACCACCATGTACTTCATGGTTCCCTATGGCAGTAATAATGGGAATTCTGCGGCCTTCTTCCGTTATCAAAAGCTCATGCCAGTCGTCGAACCATTCATCCCATTCCCTTTCACTCAGGGGCCCGCTAATATAATCACCGGCAAAAATAATAAAGTCGGGATTTTCTGATGTTGCCATCCGATTCATCTCGCGCCTTACATCCCTTCTGGAACGTGAATCGCCGCCGGCAAGAAATACAATTTCTCTTTCATCACTATGGGCGGGCAGGGTTCTGAAAGAAAAACTTTCAGGGAAAAACGGATTCTCAATTACAACATAGTATTCCATATCTGGCTCCAATCCTGTAAGTTCCACAGTATGCAACAAGGCCTCGGTTTCATCAAATGTAAAAGAATGAGCCGTCACTGCAGTCCATCTTCTGCTGCGTGCTTCCGGATCATCAGCAAAACGGAGAATGGGGTTTTCATCCGGACCATCTGCCCGCCAGGTGATGGTCATAGTAGTTGACGGATCCTGCTGCCAGGTTAAAACAATCTGCATTGGCAAACCGGCAGATGCTTCTTCTGTTTTCACCTGTAACTGCTCTGCTTCAATGCATGCGGAAAAAAATATTGCCAGCAAAACAGAAAACAATACGTACCTTTTCATGGTCTTAAATCTATTAAGTTTTTAATTGAACCATGATAAAGATAATTAAAACATGCGAGTGATTTTTAATTTTCGGAATTAAAAACAATGAGCTATTTCCTTGTAATAATGGTTTCGTATTTTTCTTTTTTAAACAAAATCATAAAAGCAACAACTACCAGAAGCGACATCAGTGCAGTAACACCCCAGATGGCATTCCATTGATAATGAACTCCATCAGCAGCAGGGCTTGAAAAGTACCTTATTATCCAGCCACAGATGAAATTTCCTGCAAGCAAACCCATTGCAAATGTGACAAAAAATATCAGGCCCTGAGCCTGGGAGCGCAAAGCTTCAGGCGCTTTCTTATCGGTATAGATCTGACCGCCCAGATGGTGGTAACCAAAAATGATCCCATGCACTGCAGCACCCGTAAGAACAAAAAACAACTGGGCTTCATTGCCTGCAAGATACAGCGATACATAACGAACCACCAGTGCAATCATTCCCACGATCATGGTGTTGCGCAAACCATACCTTTTTATGAACCAGGGAACAGTGAGAAGAATAATAATTTCCATTATTTGTCCGGTACTCATGGTTACAGTTATCAGTCGGTATCCGCTGTCGGAAAGGTATTCTGAAAAGTATGACCAGTACATTGAAAACGGTATCATGGATAAAAAGAAAAGGCCAAGGAATACTGAGAAATTCCTGTCGCGCAGCATAATAATGCTTCTGAAACCCATAATATCGAGCAGGGATGCTTTTTGACCACGAGCTTTGGGAGGGGTATCAGGAAGCGTGAAATTCATGGCCGCAGCCACCAGGCTGATACCCGCACCAAAAAAGAATGGAAGGTTTGTGCCATCAAAATCACGGTTTAACCAACCCACACTTATGATACTGAAAGCACCTGCCATAATCCAGCCAATGGTACCAAACACCCTTACTCTTGAAAACACCTCTGATGGTACATTTGCCATGGCAATAGCACTTGTAATAGCCCACGTAGGCATATAAAACAGCATTGCGATCAGCAGAAACACAAACAGGTTTACTGCACTGGTTGTACTCCCGGCAAGAAGCAACATAACAGCAACCATCAAATTAGAAAATGCAAGTACATATTGCCCCTTAAAGTAGCGATCGGCCAGCATACCCACCATGGGCGATACTACCGAGCCAAAGGCCATGGAGCTTAAAACTAAAGCAGTAAGATTTCTTGATAAGCCCATGCTGGCAAGGTAGGCTGCAAGGGGTATCCACCATACAGCAAGTAGCATGTACTGAAAGAACATCATGATGCTCAGGCGGGTAAAAACTGATTTGTTTGCTGTTGTCTGCATTTTTTCTCTTAAATATGAATTACAATTAACGCGATAAATACTACTCAACAATCAATACTCAAATGTATTAATTCTTTAAAAATCAGATGTAATAATTATTTAAAACTGTTATTTAAATTATTTAAAAACCCAATCATTACATATTATTTAAAAAATTTGGCAATTATTAGTTATTATTTTTAAGACTTTTGTCGATTATTTAATACTCTATGTATAATTTTTTACTTTATTCTTTGTTAAAATAAAACTTGTATTTACTTTTGTTTTTCACTTACCTGACTTACCAAAAGTACAATGCTTCATTTTTTGAAGTAACCGCACTTACCCAATTCCGGGCAATAACTTACAGTTCACATTTTTTTAGGGTATATTATGTCCTCAAGGGTCTTGATATTATTACGACGTCTTTATATATAAGATTTCACATCGTTCTTTACATGTTGTTTTTGTTGATAATTGCCGGTTAGCCGATTAATCCAATAGACTTTTTACCGTTCAATTATTTACTAAAATCAACGAAATGAAAAAATTATTTTTCTTGTGCTTAACTCTGCTATTTGCCGGAGTTTCGCTCTACGGACAAACGATCCGTATTACGGGTACCATTACCGATGCTGCAGATGGTTCCACCCTTCCGGGTGTAACAGTTGTGGTTAAAGGTACATCACATGGTACCACCACAGGCCCCGACGGGAACTATGAGATAACCGCCGACGCCAATGGAGTGCTCGTTTTCAGCTTTATTGGAATGCAAAGCAAAGAGGAGCCCATCAATTCACGCAACATTATTAATGTTTCCCTGCACCAGGAGGTGGTTGGTTTAAGCGAGGTGGTTGTGGTTGCTTACGGTACTACCCGCAGAGAATCATTTACCGGCTCGGCATCGGTAGTGGGCAGTGACAAACTGGAGGGGCTCCCTGTAACTTCTGTTGAACAAGCCCTCACGGGGGCAGCCCCCGGCATCCAGGTAGGTAACACTTCCGGACAGCCTGGCTCGGCCCTGGAGATCAGGGTCAGGGGTACCGGCTCCATAAGCTCTTCCAACGAACCCCTTTTTGTTATTGACGGGATACCGGTAATAAGTGGTAGTTTGAGCATGAACACCTCCTATGGTGGCAATGCCCTTTCAAGCCTGAACCCCAATGATATTGAAAGCATTACTATACTCAAAGATGCTGCTGCTGCTTCGGTTTACGGATCACGCGCTGCCAATGGGGTTGTTCTCATAACCACAAAAAGAGGCAAGGAAGGTATTACCCGGTTTAAGTATTCCACGCAATGGGGTTACAACAATCTGGCTGTTGACTTTTATCCTCTGGCATCGGTACAGGATAACTACGATGTAAAGATGGAAGGTTTTTTCAATTACGCCCGCTTTTATCAGGGTATGAATGAGTCAGAAGCACAGCAATATGCGCAAACGCAAATGGAAAACCGCTTTGTTGATTTTGATCCCAGCAGGCCAGCCTCAGATTATGACTGGCAAAATGAGCTGTTCCGCAATGGGGCAAGCATGAGCCATGAATTGTCTGCATCCGGTGGTACCGACAAAACAAGATTCTATACATCACTCAGCTACTTGGATCAGGATGGATATGCGTTAACAACAGATTATCGCAGGATAACAGGACGTCTTAACCTGGATCATCAGGCCAATGACTTTATCAGCTTTGGTCTTAATACATCCTTTGTGAATGCAAGGCAAAGGGGAATTGAAGAAGGAGATGGCCCATTCTTCTCCTATGTCAATCCCATATTTGCTTCCCAGTATTATCTGAGCCCCCTGTTCCCGGTAAGGGGTGAAGATGGTGCCTTCAATGAAAATATCGTAAACGGTGCCTATCCAAACCTGCCCAAAGACCTTTTATTGAATGGCCTTAGCAACAACTTGTTCAGAAATTCCAGCAAATTATTTGCAGACTTCTCCATCATTGAAGGACTCAATTTCAGAACCACCTTTGGTTTAGACATAGCACTGCAGGATGAAGATCGCTATTGGTCACCCCTTTCCAGCGATGGAGAAACCCATAAAGGATATGCCCATAAGCAACATCGCATTCTTTCTACCCTCACATCATCCAACATTGTAACCTATAATACCAGCATTTCAGATGTGCATAACCTGGATGTTCTTGCAGGTTTTGAGGCCGAGGCTTATAAAGATGAAAAAACATCGGCGGAGGCTTCAAACTTTCCCAATGCTACCTTGCCGGCGATGACCGTTGCTGCCGACCCACTTTCTGCCAACAACTGGTGGGATGAAAGGAGGCTTCTTTCGTTTTTGTCACGTGTAAACTATGATTTCAATAACCAGGTTTATCTTGCTGCAAGTTACCGCAGGGATGGCAGCAGTGTTTTGGGGGCTAACCAGCGCTGGGGCGATTTCTACAGTGTATCTGCAGCATGGAGACTAACCAGTATGGAATTTCTGGAGTCTGCCCCTGAATGGTTATCTGACTGGAAACTGAGGGCTTCCTATGGCACGAACGGAACGCTGCCTACAGATTTTTACGGACATATGGGGCTTTATGATTATGGGTTTGATTACAATGGTGCACCGGGTATGCGTTTTGTTCAAGTGCCTAACCCTGATCTTAGCTGGGAAAAAAACAATGTTATTAACCTGGGAACAGATATTACCCTTTTTGACAGGGTTACTCTCGACCTGGAGTATTATAAGCGCAACACAAAAGACCTTCTGTTATTGGTTCCTGTTTCAAGAGTTACCGGGTTTGCTTCTACATGGCGGAACATTGGAGAAATGGAAAATCATGGGTTTGAATTCGGTTTGAACAGCACCAATTATGCCGCTAATGGTTTTGTATGGACTTCATCCCTTAACTTGTCGCATAACACCAATAAAATTGTAAAACTTTACGAGGGTGAAGATATCATGGACGCCCCTTATCTTTTGCGCGAAGGGTACTCCATCAATACCATTTACCTGCGCGAGTGGGCAGGTGTAGATCCAGAAGATGGCATGGGCATGTGGTACACGCATGATGACGATGGCAACCGAACCGGTACTACAAAGGTTCGTCTTGAAGCCAACCCACAGATCCTCGGGTCAACCGACCCAAAGCTAACTGGTGGGTTGCATAACAGTTTGCGATGGAAAAGCTTTGACCTCTCTTTCCTCTTCAATTTCAGCATTGGAGGTAAAATGATCGCCCATGGCGAATATTTTTACAATGATGATGGTATGTCCTGGTTTTCAGCGGTTACACAAAGGCAGGCAGACAATCGATGGCAGAAGCCGGGAGATAAAGCGGAAAATCCCAGATATGTATTTAACAACCCCCAGGAAACGAATTTTATGTCCAGCAGAAGGATGTTTGATAATGACTTCCTGCGACTGAAAAGCCTTACTTTCGGTTATACCTTGCCACAAACTTTGACCAGGAAGCCAGGTTTTGAAAGCGTAAGGATATACTTTACAGGATACAACCTGCTCACTTTTGCAAGTGTTGACTTCATGGATCCTGAAGTAAGTGTCAGGGGCTTGCACGCTCAAAGGCTTCCTGCCATGCGTACCCTCAGCTTTGGCCTGGATGTGAATTTCTGATAAACCAGTTTAATCAACTTTAAATTAAATAAAAATGAAAAAAATATTTTCCATATTGCTTGTTGCTGCCATTTTCGCTGCATGTAGCGACGATTGGCTTGAGGTTGATCCTTCAACCTCCATGACACCCGAGGTGGCTTTCCGCTCCCTTGAGGATGCCCAGGTTGCCCTGAGGGGTGTTTACAACGCCCTCTGGACAACAACTTCCAATGCCACCTATTATGGCGCCGACCTGTTTACCTATGGCGATGTAAAAGGTGATGATATGAGAACCCAGTCTTCGGGGCTAAGGACCGAAAGACAGTACAACTTTACTGAGGCTGAAGAAGCCAGTACATGGGGTTTATGGACACGACCCTTTGTGGGATTGTCAAATGTAAACGCCATCCTGGAGAAGGTTTCAGAAATTGAAGCTTTAACTGATCAGCAAAAAGTCCTCAAAGCAGATATCGAAGGACAAAGCCTTGCTCTAAGGGCGTTGTTCCATTTTGACCTGGTAAGGATCTTTGGCCGTATGCCTGCCAATGGCAATCCTGAAACGGATCTGGCTGTTCCGCTGGTTACCCGCATGATGTCTCCTGCCTACAATCCCACACGCAATACGGTAGCAGAGGTGTATGCGCAGATCATTCAGGACTTTTACGATGCCATTCCCAAATTATCCACTCAGCGAAAAACAGACGGAACCATCAATGCATGGGCTGCCAAAGCGTTGCTTAGCCGGGTGCAGCTTTATTATGGCAATTACACCCAGGCACTTGAGCTGGCAGAAGATGTAATTCAAAACGGCCCTTACAGCCTTATTGCTTATGATGAATATGTTGATTCCTGGGCAACCGCTTTCTCTGGGGAGAGTTTATTTGAAATATCTTTTAACGCGCAGCAAAACTCTGACCGCGAGGGCCTGGGGTATCTTCTTGATCCTACCGGATATGGCAGTGTAACATTAACAGATAGTTTTATTGAAATGATCCTGGAAGATGAGGATGATATCCGAACCCATATCATTATGGTTGACTCCAGGGATAACCGCAGGGGCTACCTCAAAAAATACCCTGGCCTTAATGGTGCAAGCACACGCATCAACAACCCCAAAGTGATCCGATTGGCTGAGGTTTACCTAATTGCTTCCGAGGCAGCCCTGGCAAACGGCGATCAGACAAAAGCAGATGGTTACCTTAATGTGTTGTATGATATCCGTACCAATCGTGAAAACAACCTGTCCAATATTGATCTGGAGCGTATTTTGCTTGAGCGTCGCAAAGAGCTTGTGGGTGAGGGTCATCGCTTTTTCGACCTTATGCGCCTGTCGAGGCCCCTGGTGCGCTTGGGAAGTGATCATTTCTCCAGTGTTCTGGAGTTGCATCCCGACCATCACAGAGCCATTCAACCCATTCCTGATATCGAATTGAATGCAAATCCAAATATGGTTCAGAACCCCGGTTACTGACATATAAACCCATAGAAGCAGGGGTCCCTGCTTTTATTTCATGTTGTTTTTGTTTGAAAAGGCCGCCTGGTAAGCGGCCTTTTTTTATGGACATACAAAAATGTCAAAAATATCCTGTCATTTGGAAGATTTATCCTGTTATTCTATCCCGTTAGAGAGTTAACTCTGTTTTTTATAAAATCAGCAAAACTTTGCAATCCGGAAAACTAAAAGGTCTTAATGTTGTTCAATATCAATATTATTATCTTTAAATAGTATTATCTTTAAATAGCCGTTTAAAGCAGGGGGGGAAATGAAATGTCTTCAAAAAATTTACTTCTTAACATGGATAGGAGTTTTGCTCGTTGCTCTTGCCAGCTGTACTTCAAGCCCTGAGCCTGCAACCCGGAATATTTTCTCTGTTTCTGCCACTATTGAGCCCCCCATAGCGATAAAGGCCGGCGAGCCGGTCATTCACCACCTAAGCGACAACCCAACCCCCGAAATTATTGATTTAACAACAAGGCCAGAACCTGTTAAAATACCCGCCGACTTTTATATTACCATGCAAAACTTCAATACCGAGCATGGTCTGGCTATGAGCAGTATTATCTATGGGTTCAGGGACAAGGCCGGAAATCTCTGGTTTGGCACATCCGGCAATGGGGTAAGCAAATACGATGGCAAAAGGTTTACCAATTACTTCTCTTCACATGGGTTGATTCACAATATGGTACGCAGCATTTACGAAGACCGCAAAGGCAATATCTGGTTTGGAACCTATGGCGGGGTCAGCATTTACAATGGCATTTACTTTGAAAATTTAACTACTGAACACGGTCTTGCAGATAACAATGTAAGCAGAATACATGAGGACAAAAATGGCCATTTCTGGATATCCACTTTTAATGGTTTAAGCAGGCTCAATCCTAATGGGAACGATGCCGGAATTCAACGGTTTACCAATTATACTACCGATGATGGACTGCCCGGTAATTCTGTTGAAAGCATCCTTGAAGACAGCAGAGGAAATCTATGGTTTGCTACTGCTAATGGTTTGT
>RECE01000023.1 GCA_007694165.1 Bacteroidota bacterium | reverse complement strand
TGTACACCATTGCTGCCATACGCCTTACGTAGGGTGGATTGGGCCGCTCACCCCTCTCCATTTGTTCTCTTACAAATGTATTGATACTTTCACTGAAAACCTTTCGTCCATCCGGTGTGGCTCTCAGAGAGTCAGATCGAAAAGTATAGTAGCTGTAGCTTTTGGAAATATTTTGCCCCACCTGGAGGATAATCAGGTCTTCCCTGGTGTCATTGTATGTTAAAGTGTCAAACTCCCATGCATACTCATATTGGAATCTATACTCCGCCTTATCCAACTCTTCCTGGGCGAAGGCTTGTAAACTCATTATCATGGCAATGATAATCAACGTTATGAATGATTTAGGTCCCATGGTTTCTTTTTTTAATGTATGAACAATTTAATTTTTGGTATAGTCGATTAGGTTACGTCGGTAAATTGCTCTAATTAAGTGCTTTAGGGGTAGCCATATTTTTGGGGACAGATCAAATATTGCCCATTCATTACAGACTTATCATATCTATATCTTAAATATGTAACATTCATTATACATAAACCTTATTAGCTTAATAACCAATGATATGCTACCCAAATCTCTGTCCTTATTACCTTTTTCAACGCTTTATTTATGTTGTTTTGATTTTTTAATAAGCTAATAAGGTTTCGTTTTTGTACTGGATTAACCTTGTTACTAAGATAATAAGGTTTGTTTTGATGATTTTCCAATTCAACATCAAATATCCAAACCATACAGGAAGAATATTTGGACGAAAAAAATTTCACCGATTAATGTGCATGTTCTTTTGTAGTCCATATTGATTCGATTCAGGCCTGAATGGGTATTTCGGCAGAGGGTTTTCGGTTTACCATCCCTTATATCACCAAAAACAAATATTAAACTATAAAGAAACCAAAAAAGATGATATTAACCAAATTTAATTTACTGTTTTATGCAATTTATATTGATTACAAATAATGTTTCTGTTTGAAATAGCGATTTTGGGCTATTTGTCTGCTTTTAGTCAGGGCATGAACTGTAGTGATACCCTGACCCCCCTTTGCCCTATTGTATTGTGTAATCAATTCATCATCCCCATTGTCTTCTGCCATTCTCTATAGCGAATATGCAATAGTATGTCCACACGGGCGTACTGCAATTATAAAAATGGAAAAAACATAGTGGTCGGACGAACTGGAAGTCGTCTGACCACAAGGAAAGATCATGCTCTCACCAAACAACAAAAGCCCGGCAATTCAATAATTACCGGGCTTTTGATTAATAAAAAAGACTTTTATTTCAAACCACTTCTGATAAGGAAGGGCTCGATTGCGGGTTCTTCTCCGCGGAAGTTTACATATGCATCCATTCCTTCGTACAAGGCGTTATTTGCTAAAATGTACTTGCGGAAATCGGCTGCCATTTGCGGGTTAAACAAATCTCCCGATTCTTTGAATGCATAAAAAGCATCGGCATCCAATACACCTGCCCAGCGATACACATAGTATCCTGCTGCGTAGCCACCACCAAAAATATGTCCGAAGTTGGTCGTGCGGTAACGTGGAATAATTTCATCGATAAGGCCGATACGCTTCATGCTGGCTCTTTCAAACGCATTTACATCGGTATCCTCAGTGATGTTCGAAGTATGCCAGTCCATATCCAGGATAGCAGCTGCCAGGTATTCAGTGTTGATGAAACCCTGGTTGAAATGTTCACTTTTCTGCAATCTTTCAATCAGTTCATCAGGAATAGGTTCGCCGGTTTCATAATGCAGGGCGTAGCTTTTCAGCAACTCCGGCTCTCCGGCCCAGTTTTCGAGAATTTGCGAGGGAAGTTCAACAAAATCCCTGGGCACACTGCGGCTGGTTCTGCGGAAGTTGCCCTGCGCAAAGAAGTTGTGCACAGCATGTCCAAACTCATGGAAATAGGTGGTTGTTTCATCCCAGCTAAGCATAGCAGGTTTGTCGCCTGAAGGTCTGGTGAAGTTCATTACAATGGTAACAATAGGAGAAACCCATTCTCCGTCTTCCCATGCACCACTTCTGTAAGTACCACACCATGCACCGCTGCGTTTGCCTGGTCTGGGGTGTGGATCAATAAACAGGATAGCCAGGTGGCTTCCGTCGTTGTCAAATACTTCGTAGGCTTCCACCTCTTCGTGATAAACAGGAATTTCCGGACGTGCCTCAAAAGTTAAGCCCCAGAGCTTATTGGCCAGCATGAAGTTTCCTTGTTTCACATTTTCAATGGTGAAATAAGGTTTTACCTCATCATCATCCAGATCATACTTTTCTTTTCTTACTTGTTCAGCATAATACCACCAGTCGTGGGCTTCAACCTTAAAATTGCTCCCTTCACGATTGATGATGGCCTGCAAATCGGCCTTCTCTCTTTTAGCGCGCGCCAATGCAGGTTCCCAAACCCTGTAAAGGAAGTCATAAACATTCTGAGGGTTTTCTGCCATTTGTATTGCGGTAAAATATTCCGCATAGTTGTCATATCCTAAAATCTCTGACATCTGCTGACGAAGCATCATCAACTCAATAAACAGTTCCTTGTTGTCATTTTCATTGTCATTGTCGCCGCGGTTCACATAACCCATAAGCATTTCTTTTCTTAGGTCACGATTTTGGGCAAAGGTCAGGAAAGGGACCCTGCTTGGAAAAGCGGTAGTAAATACCCACTTGCCATCCATGTCAACTCTTGTGGCCTCTTGTGCTGCGGCAGCAATTATGTGTGAAGGCAAACCAGCAAGGTCGGCTTCATCTTCAATGATCAATTTAAAAGCATTATTTTCAGCAAGATGATTTTCACTGAGCTGCAGCGAAACCATTGACATTCTCTCGCTGATTTTCGTCAACTCTTCGCGTTGTTCTGCAGGTAAAGCAGCACCACCTCTTTCAAAATCCTGGTACATTTTCTCCACCACAATCATTTGCTCTTTGTTAAGATCAAGATTGTTTCTGTCATTGTATACTGCCTGAATGCGCTCAAACAAACCCTCATTCATGCGAATAGCGCTGGAATGAGCTGAAAGCATGGGGGTAGTTTCTCTGGCAATTTCCTGCAAACGGGGGTTGGTTTCCGCACCCCTTAGTCCTCCAAAAACCGGGCTGATGCGACGTAGCATACTTCCTGCCTGATCATAGGCTGCAATGGTATTCTCAAAAGTGGGGGCCTCCGCATTGTCAACAATGGCATCAATCTCTGCCTGATGCTGCCTGATAGCTTCCTGGTAGGCAGGAATGAAATGATCTTCATGGATCTGATCGAAGGGGGGCGAACCAAATGGAGTATCCCATTCTACAAAAAAAGGATTATCTACAGCCTTTTCTTCGCCACATGAACTTAAAATCATGCTTAAAGGAATTAAAAATAAAAGGAATTTTTTCATTTTAACGTGTTTTAGATAGAAATTTATTAGAAATTATAATCGAAGTTTGTTGAATTGTAAGCAATACGGTTCAAATATAGTAAAATTGTTAATTGCTGACAGCAAAATCACGAAAGTTTTCGATCAT
>RECE01000159.1 GCA_007694165.1 Bacteroidota bacterium | reverse complement strand
CCCAGGACCCCATCCTTAAAAGGGATGTGCTCTACCAGCTGAGCTACCAAGTCAAATATTTCAGGGTGTCAAAGAATCATTGTATTGAACAAGGGTCCCTGTTTTTTTGAGAGTGCAAAGGTACTGTCTAATGTGAAATAACCAAAGTTTTTTCTGTTTTTTAATGCATATTTTTTTCGCAAATTCCCTAACTATTCTGAATACCAGATACTAATCAAGAACAGGATGTCTTGAAAAAACATGCTCTTTTTTAAACATCTTGCGGTAAGTTACCAGGGTAAAGACCTTGTTTTTTGTCAAAATCTCAACAATCCGGATCATTTTGGGATTAAAATCACCAATCCAGGCAATATACATATTCTCATACTTTTTGGTCTTCAAAACTGACTTTTGAATGTTGAGAATCAGCCCACTCTCCACCCCTTTGTTTCGGTATTCAGGAATAACACCAAAAACAATTCCGTAAATGGTATTGCATTTTCCCCTGAGTTTGTGGTAAAGAAATTTCAGTTTTCCCGTCAGATTAAGTTTTCCGTCAACATATTTAAAAAGCTGGTTGAGTTCGGGTATGCCTATAAAAACAGCAATCGGCCTTTCATTGTGATAAGCGAAAACCACCAGGTCTTCATCTACCACTGCTTTCATACTTTTAAAAGTATTCAGAGCCTGCTCACGGGTCATGGGTTTGAAATGTTTATGCACATCTTTCCATGCATGGTTGTATATCTGCATGAAATCATCTGCAAACCTTTCCAGCTGGTTCATCTTAAGGTTTATAAAGGAATATCCATGGGTTTTGGTAAGTCTGTCATAATTTCGGTGCACCAGGGGAGGTACTTCGGTATAACTGCTGAGCCCATACACATATTGCTCATAGTAATTCTGAAACCCATAAGTTTCAAAAAGCTCCTTATACCATGGCGGATTGTAATTGAGCAGGTATGGTGGCGGTGTCTCAAAACCCTCAGTGAGCAATCCCCAGAAACGATCTTTCTCGCCAAAGTTGATGGGTCCGTCCATGGCTTCCATTCCTCTTTGCTCCAACCACTCTTTGGCAGTATCCAGCAATTGATTTGCAGCTTCCTGGCTGTTAATACATTCGAAAAAACCCATCCCCCCCGTAGGGTGCTCGTAAGTATAAGCCAGATGCCTGTTGATAAATGCAGCAACCCTGCCAATGAGTTTCTTCTCACCGTCATAAAGCACCCAGCGAGCGGCAATACCAAAATCGAAGTACTTGTTTTTGGCAGGATCAAAAATCGCTTCAATATCATTGTCCAGGTGGCATATCCAGTTAGGATCATCTTTATACAATTCGCGCGGTACCTGCAGGAAATCTTTTTTCTCCCTTTTGCTTTTTACTTCTGTTATTTGCATTCAGAATAGTTTTAAAGAAAGTATATTTGCAATCTTTTTTGCAATTCCTTATTGATTGATACGGGCAAAATTAATCTTTTACACAAAATATCATGAGCAAACTTCAAGATAAAGTCATTATAATAACCGGCGCATCGTCGGGTATTGGCAAATCGCTTGCAGAGGAGGCTATGAAAAAAGGGATGCGCACTGTTTTGGCAGCCAGAAATACAGGCGCAATGGAGCAATATACCAGCGAAAAGAACTGGGACCCCAACCGGTTTCTGATTGTCAAAACCGATGTTTCTGTTGAACAGGATTGCCGTGAACTGATAAATCAAACGGCAAAGAAGTTCGGAGCAATAGATGTGCTTGTCAACAATGCAGGCATCAGTATGCGGGCTCTTTTCTCAGATATGGAGCTGTCGGTAATAAAAAAACTGATGGATGTTAATTTTTGGGGAACGGTATATTGTACGCATTATGCCATGCCGTGGCTGCTAAAAAGCAAGGGGAGTGTAGTGGGAGTATCTTCCATAGCAGGATACAGGGGTTTGCCGGCTCGCACGGGATATTCTGCTTCCAAATTTGCCATGCAGGGCTTCCTGGAATCTTTACGTACCGAAAACCTGAAAACAGGCTTGCATGTGCTGGTGGCATGTCCGGGGTTTACTGCTTCCAACATCAGGAAAACTGCACTGGTAAAAGACGGTACTGCCCAGGGCGAATCGCCCCGCAACGAACACGCCATGATGCAACCCCAAACCGTTGCCGCACACATTCTTAAGGCAGTGGAAAAACGCAAACGTACCCTGGTGCTCACCACCCAGGGCAAAATTACGGTTTGGCTCAACAAGTGGTTTCCTGCATGGACCGATAAACTGGTTTACAACCATATTGCCAGTGAACCCGATTCTCCTTTCAAATAAGAGAAAACTTTTTATATAAAAGATTGAAAAAGATTAACCATAGCATGCAAAAAATAGTTAGGTTTGCTTATTCAATCAGGTATTTGGAATACTAACCCGCAAATTTTTTAAACCATGGAAAATAATATCAATGTAATAAAGCCCCTGGTAGGCTTTGGAGAATTAAAGTTTGGTGCAGAACAATCAGATGTGGAGAACTACCTTGGTGAGCCCGAAGAGATAGAAGATTTGCCCGGAGAAGCAGACGAGTCGGATGCCGAAGTATGGAACTATTGGAAAGATGGTCATACCGTATTTTTTGAAAAAGACTACGATGGAAAATTCACTTCATTCGAAACCGACAACAACCATTCAACCCTTTTTGGAGAAAAAGTTTTTGAAATGAATGAAGTGCAGCTGACTGAACTGATGAAAAACAATGGCTTCAAAGAACTTGATGCAGAAGACGAAGAATGGGGTGAAAGGCGTATATCTTTCAGCGATGCGGTTATGGACTTCTATTTTGAAGAAGACACGCTTATCAGCGTAAGCTGGGGAGTAATGATCGACCTTGATTCTGAAAAGGCGCAATGGCCTGAATAATTTTTTGTTGCAAATCAGACAGTCTCTGTTTTGTCAAAGCATTCAAAAAAAGACACAATGCTATACCCTTTAAAATTCCAACCCATCTACAAAGATAAAATATGGGGAGGCAACAGACTCAAAACCTTGTTCAACAAAGATTTCTCTCCTTTGCCCAATTGTGGTGAATCATGGGAGCTTTCGGGAGTAAAAGAGAACCTTTCGGTGGTTGAGAATGGATTCCTGGCCGGAAACAATATCAGTGAACTCATCGAAATTTACATGGGCGAACTGGTGGGAGAAAAAGTATTTGAAAAATTCGGCACAGATTTTCCTCTGCTTGTCAAGTTGCTGGATACGGACAGCTATCTCTCCATTCAGGTACACCCCGATGATGTGTATGCCATGAAGCATCACCAGTCGCTGGGCAAAACCGAGATGTGGATAGTGCTCGATGCCCAGCCGGGAGCCGAAATCATCACAGGTTTCAGCCAGGAGGTAACCAAAGAACAATACACTGAACATCTTAATTCCGGCAGGTTGAAGGATATTCTCAACATCGAGAAAGCAGCTCCCGGCGATGTGTACTATATCCCCGCCGGGCGCATTCATGCCATTGGAGCAGGTATTACCCTGCTGGAAATTCAGCAAACATCCGATGTTACTTACCGGGTTTATGACTGGGACCGCAAGGATGAAAACGGAAACTACCGCGACCTGCATACAGAACAAGCCCTGGAAGTGCTGGATTTTAAAAAGTATGACAGCTACAAAACGGATTACACCCTGGAAAAAGACACCCCTGCTGAATTGGTGCGATCACCGTATTTCACTACCCGAATGATAGAGCTTGGCAAAGAGAGGGAGTTTGATTACAGCTTTGTAGATTCTTTCGTCATATATTGCTGCATACAAGGCAACTGCATGATAAATTATCCGGGCGGTGTGGAAGTTATGCAGGCCGGAGACACTATCCTGGTGCCGGCAGAACTAAAATCAATAACGCTTACTCCGCAAGGCAACTGCAAAGTCACAGAAACCTACGTGGCTTGATTTTTTCAAATCTTTGACAGCCTGAAAAAAGAGCAGCAATCCACAAGGATAGCTGCTCTTTTTTTTCCATATAAACCGGTACAGACATAAGGAGGAAATTTGTTCAGAAGTTTACTTCTTAATTATCCTCTCCTACGTCGCCCATAGTATTATTATGAAAAATGTTGTTTTCCAGCAATGGCTCTCCCCAGTTGCCCTGGAATTTGTTTTTATAAATCCCATGTCGGTTAGAGTTATGGATTTCGCAATTGCGGATTACAGGGTTGCCTGCACCAGAGGGATCAACAATCACATTGGCTTTATAAGTTGCATTGGGTCCGGCATAGCCAATATTGCAATGCTCCAGAATCGATCCGGACAAAGCAAACCTTGAGAATCGGATGCCTTGCCAGTCTCCCTTTTGAGGCACTGCACTGGCAGAAGTAAACACGATGGGCAGATCTTCTGTACCCTGCGCTATGAGTCGCCCGTGGGTGCTATTATAGCCCACTTCAATATGTTTTCCGTTTATAAACTTCAGTTCTGTCCCCGGGTCCAGTGTTAAAGTTGCGTTTTCATAGATCCGAATATAATCTTCAATGATATAGGGTACGTTCTGCGCACTCCACCGTGCATCCTGGCTTAAATTGATGGTATTGGACGTAAAGCCACTGACGCGAATACCGGAATTTTCGGGCACAATAAAAGTATTGCCTTCTCCAAGGGTATGCAACACTTGTCCTCTGATGATCATGGCCTCTCCCACTACCGACTCTATAATATTATTGGTGAATTCAGCAAAACCATTGCCACTGTGACTGGAAACACGGAACTCTCTGCCTTTTCCGTGGCTGATATGGCAGTTTCTTATACTCACATGTGCATTATGATTCAACTCTACCATAGCAATATTGGTATTAGCACCTCCATAATTAATAATTGCATACTCGAGCAGGCAATTGGTAGCCCCTTGCTGAAACCATAACGAACCCCAGTCGCCGGGCTGTGGAGTGGCTGCAAAAGAGGTAAAGGTAACTGGGTGCTCTTCGGTGCCCTGGGCTATAAGGGTGCCATAATTATTGCTGGCACTTACCTTGATGTCCACACCAGTTCTCATGGCCAGTGTTACACCGGGGGCAAGGCGCAGAACAGGATTGTTGGCACCCACTATGGAAAGATCTCTGCCGAGAACATAAGGTACCGTTTGTGCTTTCCAGGTTTCATCGCTGTTGGTGTAAGAAGTTCCATCGACTTCAATGCCCATGGGAGCGTCTATCAGGTTGCCTTCGCCAAGGGTATGGGCATGATTGGGAGAGATCAGAATGGCAGCTTTGGCACTGCCCGAAAGCTCATTATTGGCAAACATGGAAAAGGCTGAGTTTTTTGAGCTGTTGGTAAAAACATGATACCCCGCCGAGTGTCTGAACACAGAGTGAATCACCGAGGCCCTTGCATCATCCAGTACAAGCATACCACGGTTGGCATTTTTGCCGCCAAATTCAAAAATACAGAATGCAAATTGACTTTCGAGCGAGGTATTAATTATTCCCACATGCTCCCAGTCGCCTGCCTTAGGGGCGACGGCGGCAGAAGTAAATACGATTCCCTTATCAGGAAGGCCCACCGCTATGATGGCAGCATTATCATTTCTGATTTCAAGTTTTGCATCCGCTTCAAACCGGAGGATTGTGCCTGGCTCAAGCGTAAGGGTTGTACCTGATACCACAACTGTTCCTCTGATGGTATGGGGGTTGTTCTCTACCAACCATACAGTGGGTTCAGTAATGGTGATATTCTCATGTATTATTGACCCGGGTATGGGGTCATCGTCCTTGTCGCATCCAACAAAGGCAATCATTAAGGCACATACCAGTGCCAGCAGGGAGGTTTTTTTAATTACGTGCTTCATTTTTTGTTGTTTTGATTAATTAAATAGTTGAAAGAAAAGAGAGTACCCGCAGGCCTCCTGATTTTAGTCTGCAAAACTGCAAAATAATTATAAAACAACACTATTTTGGGGGTATGACAAAACTATGACAATCGAAATTATCGTGCATTTGAGAGAAGTTATCAAAAGGTTTATACACCATTTGGTTAGAACCCGGCGATAAAATCTCTGAGTTTTTGGTCAGGGGTGAGTGCCAGTTTTTTTCTTAACCGGTTGCGGCTTTTGTCTACTGCAGCAGTTGTATTGCTGTTGATGAGGGCAATTTCCTTGTTGGAAAGATTCATTTTGATAAAAGCACACAATTTTTCTTCATTGGGAGTCAGAGAAGGAAACTGCTGCTTTAGTTTTTTGAAGAAATCAGGATGTACCTCCTGGAAGTGGAGCCGGAATTTATCCCACTGGTCACTTCGATTTATCTGCATATCAATTCTGGCCACATGATTTCTGGTATTTTCACTATCTGTCAGTATCAGTTCCTTTTTAAAATCGTTGAGAAATTCTGTTTTTTGAACCATCTGGAGTGCAAGGGTTGATAGCTCCCTGTTTTTGTACTCCATATTGTGTTTAAGGTTTTGCTGGTTGAGGCAGTATATTTCTCTGCGTTGTTCTGAAATTTGCTTTTGTTGCTTCAACCGCACAAAGCGCAATCGTGCAATCAAAGAAAGGGCGGAAATCAGCAGCAGGCCGCTTACCGATACAGCAGTAAAGAGCCTTTTTCTTTTCAAGCTGATTTCATTTTCTGCTCTGAGCAACAAGATTTCCTTCTCTTTCTTCTCACTCTCGTAAAACTTTTCCAGATCCAGAATGGTCGCTTTTAATTCTATCCCTTCCAGCGAATCTTTTAGTTCAACATAAACCCGGAAAGTTTCCAATGCCTGCTGCCATTGTTCGATGTTTTGATATACCACGGACAATGCTTCCAGGGCCTCTATTTTGTATTCAGGGTAATCGAACTCATTGGCGAAGGCCAGGCCCTGAAGTAACATTGGTAAGGCCCGTTGCGGATTGCCCAGGGCAGATTCAAACCTACCGACATTGATAAAATGACCGGTACGGCGATACATGTTTTGCCCCTGTGCTGAAATTTCGATTGCTTTCCTATGCAGATAAAGAGCCTGAACAGTATCTCCAAGCTGGGCGTTCAGCATAGCAAGGTTAGATAACCCCACTTCCATCCCATTATGATGTCCATGATTTTTTGCCACCACATAAACCGAATCGTAATAAATAAGGGCAAGTTCATATTCCTGAAGATCACGGTACATTTTCGCCAGGTTGTTGTAAATGGTAATATTGGTATTAAATGCGGTATATTGAGGAGTATGAATAAGACCATAGGCGCGCATCAGCCACGACCTTGCGCTTTCAGGATTGCTGTTTTCCAGCAGTTCGGCCATTTTGTTGTAAAAAAAAGCAAGTTGTGTAGAATCGCCGGTTTGCTCTTTTATATTGATAGCCAAAACAGCTCTTTCCACTGCTTCCGCAGTTTGGCCTGCTTCCTGTAATTCAGAGGCAAGATTAATCAGAAACCCGGCATAGCCTGTTGAATCAGGGATTCCCAGGTATATCCGCCCCACCTCATCGTACAATTCAAATGCTTTTTGGCTGTCTCCCAGCTGTGAATAACAATCAGCTATATTGTTGTATATTGCAGCCATAGCTCTGTCGTGAGACAGTGCAGAAGCAATTTCCAACGCCTCGTTTAAATATACAAGCGCGGAATCAATGCGGGAAGCATACATGAATTCAACTCCTATGGTTCGAAGGGTTCGTGCCATTTGCAGGCTGTCTTTCTGCTCCCGGGCATGGGCAAGTTCTTGTTGTATTTGTTCACCAGGCAATGTATCTGCAGCAGCAGATGTACCAGAGAGCAGCACCAAAAGGATTATTGGGATAAAATGCTCCGCAAGCCTTTTGCAAAGTAATCTTAAAGTCATCTTGGGTTATGGTTGGTTCACCGCAAAATTACATATTTATTTTTGTTTTTTTATGAAACTTGCATGAGCACTTCGCTCTCAAAAGGAAATGAACCGAACGGAGTGAGCTCACGAACACCAATAAAAATAAACGATTGTGAGTAAAAAAGTCATTCATGCAAGTTCCATTTAACCAACCGAACCCGCTTTGCGGGAGAGCTCAGCGAAGCTAATTACTTAGACCAATTTTATCCAGATGAAATAAATATGACTGTTGTCCCGTAAAAAGATAATTTTGATGCTTCTTTCACTTTGGATTTCTCACTCCCCTTGGTTTCGTTCGAAATGGCTGGCTATTAAGTTAGTGTTTGTGCCTGTGATTGTTCAAACAATTCCCTGATCACTTTTGTACGATAATCAAAAATGTAATCCAGTCGTTTTTTTACGATGATACTGTTGAGTATCGACCCCAGAAAACCATAAAAAACTTTGTAGTGAACCGAATCAATCATAATGACCTTACCATCGGGAGTCTCTTCCAGGTAATGCTTATGATGCCAAAACAGGAAAGGGCCCAACCTTTGTTCGTCCACAAAGAATAAGGGTTCCCTGGCATGGGTTATTTCAGTAACCCAGTTAAAAGGAATACCCAGGAAAGGTCTTACTTTATAGGTAATGATTTGGCCGGCGTGCAATCTGCGGGGGCCGCTGATGGAGGTTATATCAAAACCCATGAAAGCGGGTGTGATAGCCTTAAGATTTTCCGGTTGGGTAAAAAACTCCCAGGCTTTTTCGGGAGTAGTGTTGAGTTCCTGACGACGGTATAAGTGATGCATAGGTGCTGTTGTAAAATGATTACGAAACTTACCAGTAAAAGATTCCTCATAAAAGAGCATTCTTTCCCGGCTCTTATCAAAGACTTGTAACCTGAAGCAGGCAACTTTTGTTTAACCAAAAAGAACAAACAGCGAAACAAAACAATTCTGTTATTAACCCTTCTCAATCTGACAAAAACCAATAATTGCAAAACCCCTGAAGCCAAAATAACTTCAGGGGTTTTGATGATATGTATTTGGGGTGTACTTACCCTTTTTGCTCTATTTTCGCCCACGAGTCCTTCAGGGGTACTACCCTGTTGTAGACCATCTTTTCTTCATTGCTGTCAGGGTCCACAACAAAATAGCCCAGCCTTTCAAACTGGAGAGATTTTCCGGGCCGCAAACCGATAGCCACCGGTTCTGTGTAGCCCGTGACAACTTTCAATGAGTCAGGGTTGAGAAAATCTTTGAAGTCAGTATCCTCTGAGACATTTTCCGGTTCAGGCTCAGTAAAAAGCCTGTCGTAGAGTCTCACTTCAATTTCATAGGAATGAGATACACTAACCCAGTGCAGTGTCCCTTTGACTTTTTTGTCGGATGGGAGACCGCTTTTGGTTTCGGGGAAATAGGTACAATGGATTTCGGTAATGTTACCTGCATCATCCTTTACAACAGAATCACATCTCACCACATAGGCATATTTCAGGCGCACTTCATTACCGGGTGCCATGCGGAAGAACTTCCTGGGTGGATTTTCCATAAAGTCTTCTCTTTCTATATAGAGCTCGCGGCTGAAAGAGACCATCTTAAAGCAAGACTCAGGATCTTCCGGGTTTACCTTAACGGGAAGTTGTTCGGTTTGTCCTTCAGGATAATTGTCAATAACCAGCTTAACAGGATTAAGCACAGTCATTACCCTTGAAGCATTTCTATTAAGGTCTTCCTTGATGCAATATTCCAGCAAGGAAACATCGATTACATTTTCGCGTTTTGCCACACCAACTTTCTCAGCAAAAGCCCTGATTGAGGCAGGAGTGTAGCCTCTTCTGCGCAATCCTGAGACGGTAGGCATACGCGGGTCGTTCCAACCCTTTACGTATTTCTCTTCCACCAGCTGCAGCAACTTCCGTTTACTCATTATGGTATAGGTGAGGTTCAGACGGGCAAATTCATACTGACGGGGACGATTTTCGCTAATATCCAGGTTGTCCAGAAACCATTCGTAAAGGGGTCGGTGATTTTCGAACTCCAATGTACAGATAGAATGGGTGATTCCTTCAATGTAATCGCTCTGTCCGTGCGCCCAGTCGTACATGGGGTAGATGCACCACTCATTACCGGTGCGGTGATGATGTGCATGCATGATGCGATACATCACCGGGTCGCGCATGTGCATGTTGGGTGAAGTCATGTCGATTTTGGCACGTAGTACTTTTTCACCTTCCTTAAATTCACCTTTACGCATCCTTTTAAAAAGATCAAGGTTTTCTTCTGCGCTGCGATTGCGCCAGGGGCTCTCAATCCCGGGAATCTGAGGTGTACCTCTGCCCTTGCTCATTTCCTCTGCCGTCATATCGCACACGAAGGCTTTGCCTTTTTGGATAAGGTATTCAGCAAACTCATAAAGTTTTTCGAAATAATCACTGGCATACCATACCGGCTCCTGCCATTGAAAGCCGAGCCATTTAACATCCTCACGGATAGCATCTACATATTCAGTACTTTCCTTGGTGGGGTTGGTATCGTCAAAACGAAGATTGGTTTTACCGTTGTATTTTTTTGCAAGCCCGAAATTCAAACATATGGATTTGGCATGCCCGATATGCAGGTAACCATTGGGCTCGGGGGGGAAACGTGTTAGCACTTTACCTCCATGCTTGCCACTAGCTATGTCGTTTTCAACAATTTGCTCCAAAAAATTCAGTGAAGTTTTATTCTCGTTTGCATTGTTTTCAGATTTTTCCATCTTGGCTGTCGTTTTAATTTTTGGCAAGGTGCAAAAGTAAAAAAAATATACATTGCATACACATTGTATCTTACCTGTTGCTGCGTTCCATTTCCAGGCTTACGCATTTCATCTTACCACCCATAGGTGGGTGCATTTTACTTACTTTTATTTTCACATATTCAATTTCAGGGAACTTTTCCATCAATGCATCCAGGATCCTGTGCCCCACATGCTCAAGCAAATGACTCTTTTGCTGCATCTGCGCACCTACAATATTATAGGCCTCCTGGTAGTTCAGGGTATCCTTGAGATTGTCTGATTCCTCAGCCTTATGGGTGGGGGTTTCGATTTGAAGATTGACAACGAACTGGTTGCCGATAATCTGTTCTTCTTTAAAGCACCCGTGATAGGCGAAGAACTCCATATTTTCCAGTAATATTTTAGACATTTTTTTCAGACTTTTGAGTTTACACACAAAGTTACTATTAATGCCGGAAAGGGATTGGGTAAAAATTCTAAAGAGCCAGCTTCACAGCTTTAAGTATTAGAAAACCTGTCAGAGAATTTGATTTCTCAATGGCAGTGAACCATTAAAGAACAGGGTAGCATAAAAGGAAGGAACAGCAGGCGATGTGTGAGGGACTGTATTCTCTCAGGAGACAAAGAACTTCTCCACGATTTGCATAAATGCATTTACATTGAAAGGCTTGGTCAGGTATTCATCCATACCCTGTTCGATATATTTTTCCCGGTCACCCTCCAGGGCATTGGCGCTCAAGCCCACAATGGGTGGCAATTCATGGTTATATTTGGCTTTGAGCGTGCGGGCAGCTTCTATGCCATCCATTACAGGCATTTCTACGTCCATCAGAATAAGATCAAACGCTCCGGGCTGGTAGAGTTCAACTGCCTCATGACCGTTGGATGCTGCAACAACCTGATGCTTCATTCCCGTCAGAAGCAACGTTATCACCCTCCTGTTGACCTCCAGATCTTCCACCAGCAAAATTTTCAATTTGCTTTCGAAGGGTGACTTAGAGGAAACAGATTTGGGGCGAAAATCCTCAGGATTATTCCTGACACTGATCTTTACAGAAAACCAAAAATCACTTCCTGAGCCAGGTTCACTTATCACTCCAATTTCGCCTCCATGCTTTTCCACAATCTCTTTGCAAATTGACAGCCCCAACCCGGTGCCCTCGACAGGCCTGAGGTGATTGCGGCTGAGCTGCGAGAAGGGTTTAAAAAGTTTGTCAATCTGCGATTTATCGATTCCGGGTCCTGTATCAGTCACATTGATTTTTAATTGAGCCTGGCCATCGTTTCCATCAGGAATCACCTGTGCCGAAAGTTTAACTTTTCCTTTGTCAGTAAACTTAACGGCATTGGACAACAGATTTCTAATCACCTGCCCCAAACGCAGTTCGTCAGCCTCAATATATTCTGGCATATCATCAGGTAAATCCAGTTCAAGCGAAACGGTTTCCCTGGCGTTATGGGCGAAAAGACTGACCGAAGACTGCAACATCTCTTTGATGCTAAAAACCTTTGTTTTCAATTCCAGCTTACCGGCTTCTATTTTGGAGAAATCCAGCACGTCGTTGATAATGCCGATAAGACTCTCTCCTGAGTATTGGAGTATTTCAAGATACCGGATCTGCTCTTCGTTGAGTGGGGTATTGGAAAGTGCTTCGGTTATGCCTAAAACACCTGTCAGGGGTGTACGAATCTCGTGGCTGATTTGTGCCATGAATTTTTGCTTGAACTCGAGCATCTGGGTGGCAACTGCTATTTTCTTTTCCAGGTTTTCCCTGATGATTTCCTGTTGTGCAACCAGTTCTTCATTGCTGGTCTGCAGCTCCTCATTGGCGGTCTGCAACTCCTCATAGGCGCTCTCGAGCATATCGTTTTTTTCGTTGATAAGCTCATTGGTTTTTTTTCTGGAGCGAAACTGGAACCAAAGCAATAGGGTGACAGAAATGAGAAACAAGATCAAAACCAGCAAAAGGTTTCGCTGAGTAAGCTGACTTTGATATTCTGCCTCCTGTCTTTCGATGATTAATTGTTGATTATGTATCTCCTGGAGTTGTTGCTGTGATTCAAACCGGGCCTGCATTTCTGCGATGATGGTTGTTTTCTCCTCGTTAAACAAACTGTCTCTGGTCTGAATATACAACTGTGCATAGTCCAGGGCCTTTTCGTATTGCCTCAGCCCACGATGTGCTTTCATTAAACGCTCTGCAACAGAGCTTTCACGAGGCAAAGATCCAACTTCCCTGGCAACAACCAAAGCCCTCTCACCAAGGTGCACTGCACTTCGGAAATTCTGGTCTCTTGATGCATAATCATTCGACTCCATAGCCTTTTCAGCCATCGCAACATGCAATAAAGCAAGATTACTTAACACCATGGAAAGCCCTTGACGATGATCAAGCTGACTGACTATATCCAGCGATATCTGATAATATTCAATAGATTTCTCAAACTCACCTCTGTTTTTATAAATCAACCCGATGTTGTTGTAAGAGTTAATCATTCCCCTTAAGTCATTGATTTCTTCTTTCAGGTCAATCGATGTTTGATAATACTTAACGGCCTGTTCAGCATCACCCTTATTCATGTATACATTCCCTATGTTATTGGCAGCATACGCCATAAATCTTTTCTCCCCAATGGCCTCTCCTTTATTATAAGCTCTTATAAAAAACTCAAGCGCCTGGTCATTTAATCCCTCCCGGTTTAGTACGTTGCCAATATTAAGCTCAGCCCGGGCAACCCCACTGAGATCATTATACGATTTGGAAATTTCCAGTGCTTCATAAAAAGCCTCAAGGGCGGGTTCATTTAATCCTTTTCCATGGTAAGCATTCCCCAGTGAACGAAGAGATTGGGCCTTTAATGTGCGGTATTCAAACAGGGTATCAGGATCAGAAGAATGCCGGATGATGCTGTCTGCTAATGAAACGGCTTTCTGCAAATAAACAGCGGCACTGTCAAGATTATAATTTAAAAAATGAGGCGCTATGCCACTGTGAATAATTTGTATTTTTGCTTTGGGATGAGATGCCAGGCCATATTGATGCCGCAGGCTATCCGGTAACTGGTCTTGTGAAGCAACACCTGCTAACGGGAGCAATAACAAGCATAATACAAAAATCAAGTATGTTTTCCTGTTCATTGGACTGAATAATCAATACGAAAGTAATTTATTATTTCTCAACAGCATACATTTAGGATGAAAATTCTATGAGATTGTGCAAAAGTTTTTATCTTTTGAGTCTGCTCCGAAAATTGCAATACCCTCCGGTCTCACATCTGCGGGAAGCTCGCAACTAATTGGAATTATAATCATCCGCGAGTGTGTCAATAGTATTGTCATGGCTCGGTTCAGTGAATTCCGGAAATCATTCAACCAGGTTGAAAAAACAATTACATATCAGACCTTAAACAAACAAGATCATAACTGGCTTGTTATAGAAGTAATTAAATTTCAAAACATACGATAATCTTAACTTAACAAACAATGGCAACCATATTAGTAACAGGTGGCACCGGCTACATAGGCTCATGGGTAGTAAAAGAGCTCCTCGAAAAGGGCTATACCGTGCGAATGACTGTTCGCGACAAGTCACGCAAAGAGAAATATACCCATTTTGACAACATGGCAGCATCTGCCAAAGGGAAGCTTGAACTCTGGGAGGCAGATTTATTGAACGAAGGAAGCTTTGACAAGGCGGCCAGCGGTTCCGATGCCATCATACACATAGCTTCTCCCTTTACCCTTCGTTTTAAAGATGCCCAAAAAGAACTGCTGGACCCTGCATTGCTGGGCACACGCAATGTACTCAATGCAGCCACCCGCTCGGGAACGGTAAAAAAGGTAGTGCTTACTTCCAGCGTAGCTGCCGTTTTTGGCGACAATATCGACATGCAGGAAAAAGGGCTTGAGGAGTTTAATGAAGAGCACTTCAACATCTCCAGTTCATCCAGCCACCAGCCCTACTCCTACTCCAAAGTAATCGCCGAGCAGGAAGCGTGGAAGCTATTCCGCGAACAAAAACAGTGGAAATTGGTGGTCATCAACCCTTCATTCGTGCTGGGACCTTCTCTCACGGGCCATTCTGACTCTGAGAGTCTCAACCTGATGAAAGACATTCTGAAAGGGAAGTTTTACATGGGGGCTCCTGAACTGTATTTTGGTTTTGTAGATGTAAGAGATGTTGCCCATGCCCATATCCTTGCCCTGGAAAAGGAAAGCGCGGAAGGAAGACATATCCTGGCAGAAAGGACCATGAGCCTGCTGGATCTTACCGATATGATGAAAATCATGTATGGAAAGAAATACAAACTGCCCCTGATGAAGGCACCCAAAGGGTTGATGATGCTCATTGGAGGCCTCTTTGGCGTGACATCTAAATTTGTAAAACGCAATGTTGGATATGTAATCCGGCTCAACACCACCCGCAGCCGAAAGCTCCTGGGACTAAAATACCGCAATATGGAAGAAACCATCAAAGAGATGGTTGCCCAGATGCATGAGCATAAAATTGTGTAGCGTACCCGTGGTTTCGACAGGCTCAACCACCAGACTCCTCTCCCACCGGCTCGTCCACATTGTACTGCAAATCTTCAATCACCAGCTTCAGCCAGGTCCAGTCACCCTCATCCAGTTTCCAGGTAGCCTGCATGCGTGAGGGTACTCTTATACCATCGAAAACCGCATAATCATCCACCGTGATGATCCATGGGTGTTTAGGCGCATCTTCCTTATTCCCCATATAGCGAAGGGCTTCAAACTTTATGAAGTTGTAATCTTTATCAAAATAGAAGACACCGCTCCCGCTTACCCCTTTATAAGTCATGGTTGCCCTGGCTGAATAATCATCCAACTGTTCCCAGAAAATATAAGGGCTGTAAGCAACTGAAGGGTACCAGACCAGTTCTCCCAGAAAACGCTGCAAGGTGCCTTCGTCCATTTGGGGCCCTTTTTCGTTTACCACGTTGATGAGTGAGTTCATTTTAATGAGCATCTCCCCTCTCCCATCCACGTATTTGTCTCTGCCTTTGATCTTTATCAGGGGAGACATGTCCATCTCCACAGTCCAGAGAAATGAAGGCTCATGCGTTATGACATATTGTTGGGCAAAAGCATGATTCCATTCCTTCTGCCCCGGTTTCATCTTCATCAGCGCACGTTGTTTCACCCAAACAGTGTGAATTTCCGGCTGGCCCAGTATACCGGTAGTCTTTATCCAGTTGATTACAGCAGAGGGCAAATGGTTGATATCGCTCTCTGTCACAACCTTTCCTGTTTTGTTGGCCAAAGCTAAAATCTCATCTGTTTCCTTCGAGATCATGCGGTTCATGCTGCAGGAAGAAAAAGCACCGGCCACTACAAAAGCCAGAATGACGTTAGGAACCATTCCCCACTTTGCATCGCTCCACACACTCATAATGAGAACGGATGAAAGAGCAATGGCCAACAAAGCTGCAACCATCCAATAGGACTCCCCGGTAAAGAGACCCACACCGGTCACAAAAAAGAGCAGGAACGCCACCAACCAGAGCATGGCAGCAGGTCTGGAAATATCAGCAGTCAAAGCTTCAACCGGAGCCCACTGAAAGCCTTTGACAAATCCCAGCAGATGAATGGCGCCATGAATAAAAATTACGAGAGAAAATAAGTACTTCATTTTTTTATGTTTTTGGGTTAGACTTACTGTATGTTTGGGAACCATTGATGTCCGGTAAAATCTCATAGATTTAGCTTCGCTGCTACTTCGCAGTCTCCCTTCGGCACCAATGACAGATTATAAATTTTGCTGATAATGTGATTCGTAATTATGTAAAAATTATATTTATCAATTTAGCAGAACTATTAAAAACTTTTGTTTGGCATTTAAACTTTGTACAATGCGTCTTCCCGGCCTTGGAGAATTCCCGGTAACAAGTCTTAGTGAAACGGAGCTTTTTGAAA
>RECE01000091.1 GCA_007694165.1 Bacteroidota bacterium | reverse complement strand
ATGGCATCCTTCTCCTCGTAGCGGCACATGAAATCGTACTTCAGGTTATCCATGAGCTCGCGGGCCTTTTCAGGCAAACCATCCTTTTTCATAAGCGGCAGAATGGCAGCCTTAACGGGAGCCAACATGGGAGGCAGGTTCAGCACCACGCGCTGCGAACCGTCATCCAGGGTTTCTTCCGTGTATGCGTGGCTGAGGATGGCCAGGAACGTACGGTCAAGACCAATGGACGTTTCCACCACATAAGGCACGTAGCTCTCATTGGTTTCAGGATCGAAATACTGTAATTTTTTTCCTGAAAACTTCTGATGCGCAGCCAGGTCGAAATCGGTGCGCGAGTGAATACCCTCAAGTTCCTTGTATCCGAAGGGGAATTGAAATTCAATATCTGCTGCTGCATTGGCATAATGGGCCAGCTTGTCATGATCGTGGAAACGGAACATCTCTCCGGGTATGCCCAGCGATTGGTGCCATTTCATGCGGTCTTCCTTCCAGTATTCGTACCATTGCATCTCTTCACCCGGGCGCACAAAAAACTGCATCTCCATCTGTTCAAACTCGCGCATACGGAAGATAAACTGGCGGGCAACGATCTCGTTACGGAAAGCTTTCCCTATCTGTGCTATGCCGAAGGGGATCTTCATGCGTCCGGTTTTCTGCACATTCAGGTAATTTACGAAAATTCCCTGGGCAGTTTCGGGACGCAGGTAAATCAGACTGGCATCCTCGCTCAGCGATCCCATCTGGGTGCTGAACATCAGGTTGAACTGCCTTACCTCGGTCCAGTTTCTGGAACCCGAAACGGGGCAGGCGATCTCCAGTTCTTCAATAAGTGCTTTAACATCTTTCAGGTCGTTGTTGTCGAGAGCTGACACAAAGCGGGTGCGGATGGCATCGATCTTTTCCTGGTTGGCCACCACCCGCGGATTGGTTTCGCGAAACATCTTCTCATCAAAGCTGTCGCCAAACCTTTTAAAGGCCTTCTCAACCTCTTTGTTGATCTTCTCCTCCAGTTTGGCCATATGGTCTTCGATGAGCACATCGGCGCGGTATCTTTTTTTGGAATCTTTATTATCGATAAGGGGGTCGTTGAATGCATCCACGTGGCCCGAAGCCTTCCACACGGTGGGATGCATAAAGATGGCAGCGTCAATTCCCACAATATTTTCATGGTACTGCACCATCGATTTCCACCAGTAGTCCTTGATATTGTTTTTCAGGGCCGAACCATTCTGCCCGTAGTCATAAACGGCACTCAGACCATCATATATTTCACTGCTTTGAAAAATAAAACCATACTCTTTGGCATGGGCTATGATTTTTTTGAAAGTATCTTCTCCTTTTTGCATACAACAAAATTTCTGTCTTTAACTATTAATTGTAGTTATGATTTGGGTTTTTTAAAAAGTTTTTCTTTGTTTATAACCACTTTCAGACTTTTGGGAATGATGGTGAAGGTAAAGGGCGACTGGCCCAGCGATTCACCGTCGGCTTCCATAAGAATGGGGGTTTTGGGCTCTATGGTAATATGCCGGCCCTGGTGCATTTCCACCTTTTTATGCTTGCCGATGGTACCGTTGTAAAGGCGGTTCACATTGGCAATAACCGACCATTTGCTCATGTCTTTGATAATGGTTACATCAAAAAGCCCATCGTTGGTAACTGCATCAGGGGCCTGTTTCATTCCGCCTCCGTTAAACTGTCCGATGGCAACTCCCAGGCTGAAAACATGATGATTCATTTCCACATCATCAATCCTGATGCGTGTGAGTACCGACTGGAATGCAAACAGCGACAGGAAAATATTTTTGAAATACAGCAAAACGTTTCCTTTTCCCAGGTCCTTGTCGGCATTGGTTTTCTGGGCCACAAGGCCATCGAAACCCATCCCGCCCATATTGATGAAGTAGCGTGAGTTGATTCCCGGGCCGTTGGCAAAACTCACCATCCCGGCATCCTGAATGAAAGTGTCCTCTTTTTTGATGAGAAGGATGATCTTTTCATAATCCATGGGCATGCCGTAGGTGCGGCCCCAGTCGTTGCCTGTTCCCACAGAAATATTGGCAATGGTAATATCCGTAGGGTCTACGAATTTTTGCCAGAAAATACCGTTTACCACCTCGTTGAGGGTGCCATCGCCACCCACGGAAATGATCTTGCGGTACCCTTTTTTGATGGATTCTTTTGTGATGGAAATGGCATGACCACGATTTTCGGTGAAAACGGGATCAAATTCTATTTCATGCTTTTTCAGCAATCCGGAGATCTTATTCCAGTCTCTTTCACATTTTTTTACTCCTGCGTTGGGATTTACAACGGCAAGCCATCTGTTCCCGGGTTCTGATTGTTCCAATGGTTATGGCTGTTAAATTTTCAGATTCAGTGCATTACAAAATGCCTGTGCTGATTTTCAGCAAGGTGCAAAAATACAAAAAAAGCATTAAGGATGTATCAGCTTTTTTTCAAGCAGCATTTTGGCGATCTGTACGGCGTTGGTAGCCGCCCCTTTGCGCAGGTTGTCGGCCACCACCCACATATCCAGGGCGTTTTCGCGTGAGATGTCGCGACGGATACGTCCCACAAATACATCATCCTTTCCCTCGGAAAAGCGGGGCATGGGATAAATATTTTCTGAAACCTGATCCTGAACCACCAGTCCGGGAGTATTAATGAAAAGATTATGGATCTCAGTCATGTGGAAGGGTTTTTTCATTTCCACATTAACGGCTTCGGAGTGGCCGCCCTTAACGGGGATGCGCACTACGGTGGCGGTTATATGTATGAGATTATCTTCAAGTATCTTGCGGGTTTCATTTACCAGCTTCATTTCCTCGGAGGTATAGCCGTTCTCCAGGAAGTCGCCCCCATGGGGGAAACAGTTGAGATCGATGGGCCAGGGGTACACCATTTGAGGCTGACGTCCGGCCCGCTCATCATCCAGTTGCTTTACGGCTTCCACACCGGTACCGGTAACCGACTGGTATGTAGAGATCACCAGCCTTTTGATGCCGTATGCCTTGTGCAGGGGGTTGAGCGCCACCACCAGTTGTATGGTGCTGCAGTTGGGGTTGGCAATGATCTTATTTTCTGCGGTAAGGGCGTGAGGATTTACCTCTGGCACCACCAGCGGCACATGATCGTTCATACGCCAGGCCGAAGAATTGTCGATAACGAAGGTGCCGGCAGCGGCAAATTTTTCAGCCCAGGCCTTGCTTACAGAAGCTCCGGCAGAAAATATGGCAATCTGTGGTTTCGCATCCAGGGCATCCTGAATGCTGCATACCTTCCAGGTTTTCTCACCAAAAGAGATCAGTTTTCCCACCGAGCGCTCCGATGCTGCGGGGTAAAAATCACTTACCGGAAAATTCTGCTCATGCAAAACCTTCGTCATTACCTGGCCAACCAGTCCGGTGGCCCCTACCAGTGCAAGCTTCATATCTGTACAGTTAAAATTTCTGTTTTCTGTTATCTGGCAAAAATAGTATATTTACTTACCATTCAAAAATCAAATCTTTT
>RECE01000225.1 GCA_007694165.1 Bacteroidota bacterium | reverse complement strand
AGAACGTGAAGAAAATAATGGTTATGGGAAGAATGATGATGTGAATCACCGAAGGAATGTATCGTGTGAAGTAGTCATCCAGTTTTTCAACGGCTTCCATCAATGTGGCTATCACTTCTCCGGTTTTGCCGGTGCGGGTGTAGGAGGGGCCAAGGTTGATAAGGTGAGAAAAAAGGTTTTTGCGCAATCCGGATTTGATGTTTACAGCAGTTTGCTGCGCATATCTTTCGCGTATCCAAAGCAGTAAGCTTCTTGCAGCAATGCTTGCAACCAGGTAATACAGATGCATGGGATTGCTGACTTCAGAATGTAAGAACACATCCGAAATTACAATGCTCAACAGGTACATCTGAGTGATGACTACTGCAGCAATCAGCAGGCTGATAAGGGCAATACCGGGAAAAAAGCCATGCACACCGCTCGCAAGTCCAAATAACCTGCGATGGATGTGCATGCCTGATTTCTTTTTATTAATTTCTGTTTCTTTATTCTGGTGTTTTTGCACTTTAATCAAATTGGTTACTCGCGTGGAATAGCATCCCTGGTTACTCTTTTGCTGAAAACGTAATAGCTCCATCCCTGGTAGGCCAATACAATGGGTACAAAGAACAGGGCCACGACAGACATGATTTTCAGGGTAAGCTGGCTGGAAGAAGCATTGTAAATCGTTAAACTAAAAGCTGGATCCAGTGATGAGGGCATTACATTAGGAAACAAACCGTAAAAAATCACCGAGGTACCAAGCAGGATTGTCACTGCCATGGCCCCAAAGGCATACATTTGCATTTTCATGCGCATAAAAACAAAGCATGCAACAAAGCTAAGTATGGCCAGGGTAGGGAGGCTGCCGGGAATCAAGCCGAGTCCTTCAAAAAGAACGGTTTGCCAGTATCCCAATATGGCAAATGCTGCGGTTATGATGGCTATGGGAATCCAAAGTGTTTTTGCAATCTTCTCAGCCCTTTCTTTTAGACCATCTGTAGTGCGAAGGCTTAAAAACAACGCTCCATGAAGAACAAACATCATCACCACAACAACACCACCCAGTAAAGCATAAGGGTTGAGGATGTGCAGCAGGTTGCCTGTAAAATTCATGTCTTCTCCAATGGGCAGACCCTGTACGATATTGGTAAAAGCAACACCCCACAGCAATGCAGGAATCAAACTTCCCCAGAAGATAAACTGATCAAAGACTTTTCTCCACCACTTCTCTTTCATTTTGCTGCGGAACTCAAAACCTGCAGCGCGCAAAATAAGTGCAATCACCATCAGGAATAAGGGAATGTAAAAGCCACTGAACAAAGTGGCATACCAATGCGGAAATGCTGCAAACATAGCACCACCAGCAGTTATCAACCAAACTTCGTTGGCATCCCAGAAAGGGCCGATGGTATTGATTACAACCCTTCGATCCACATCGTCCTTGCTAATAAATGGCATCAGAATTCCCACTCCGAAGTCAAAACCTTCCAGGATAAAATAGCCGATAAAAAGGATGGCTATCAGTATAAACCATATCAATTGAAAATCCATATCCGAAAATTTTTATGTTTTGAAAATATCTTTTAATATGCGTGTAACATTTTTTCACTATCCTCAGGTACTCCGGGTTTGGCAAAACGATGAATCAGAAAAACAGCCACGGCCGCCAGTAAACCATATATAAGTGTAAAGACAATCGTTGTTAAAAGCATTTGTCCTGCACTAACATTGGGAGAAACCCCATCCTGGGTAAGCATCAAGCCATAAACTACCCAGGGTTGACGTCCCATCTCGGTAACAATCCATCCCAGGGAATTGGCTACAAGCGGAAGAAACATTACGATGGTGGCCATTTTAAGGTACAATTTGCTGTCTTCCAGTTTATTGCGCCACCATTGTACAAGTCCGTATATGGAAAATAGAATAAACAACATCCCTAAGCCCACCATGAGTCTAAAACTCCAGTAAACCACTTTTACAGGTGGGATATAATCTCCCGGTCCGTATGCCTCTTCATATTCCTTCTGAAGATCGTGCATCCCTTTGACCTCACTGGTAGTGTTATTGTAAGCCAGCACTGATAGCATATACGGCAACTTAAACTCCCTGCTGGAAGTCATATTTTCCTCATCTATAAGGGCAAACATGGAAAAACTGGCAGGTTGTTCTGTTTCCCACAGACCTTCCATGGCTGCCATTTTCATAGGTTGGTGTTTTACAGTGTGCTGTGCATGCTTGTGGCCGGTTGTAGCTACCAGCAATGCAGATACTGCTGTAAAAACAAGTGCTACCCTGGCCGACTTACCAAAAATTTCTACCTGATTTTTTCGCAAAATCTGCCATGCACTGATGCCCAGCATAAAGAGACCTCCGGTTACAAAGGCTGCTATTACGGTGTGCTGAACCATTACAAGCATCTGCTCGTTGAGCATGACGGCTACAAAATCGCTGAGCTCAGCACGACCATTGTTCAAAACGTATCCAACAGGTGACTGCATCCAGGCATTGGCAATAAGAATCCATAATGCCGAAAGGTTTGAACCTAAAGCCACAAGCCAGATGCTCAACAGGTGGATTCCTTTGGGGAGACGGTTCCAGCCAAAAAGCCAGACCGCAATAAAGGTCGATTCCAGGAAAAAGGCCATCAGCGCCTCAATGGCCAGCGGAATGCCAAAAATGTCGCCCACAAAACGTGAATAATTGGACCAGGCCATCCCGAATTGAAACTCCAGTACGATACCTGTTACTACACCAAGGGCAAAGATAATGATGAACAGTTTGCCAAAATACTTGGTCAGTAATTTATAGTGCTCACTGTTGGTGCGGTAATAAAAGGTCTGTAAAATTGCGGTAAGCACCGCCAGACCCATAGTTAGCGGGCTGAAGAAAAAGTGATAAACAGTTGTGATACCAAACTGCCACCTTGCAATTTCTATTACTTCCATAGATTTATACTTTATATTATGTTGGGTTAAAAAAGATTTATGGTGTGGTACATTTTAAACATGCCGGCTCTTACGATTCAGGGCCAAAATTATAAAAAATTTATATTTAAGCAACAAAATGCCTAAATTATTTCTTGCTTATTTCTATGGATTTTATTATATTAAAAGGTTAGAGATTTTCTTTCCGGTTTGCATGTTAACTTCTTTCGATATTTTCAGGTCGAAAGTCCTTACTGGAACTTCGGCAGGGGGGAGGAAGAGGTGTTGTCACCTCCTTATTTGAAAGTTTTAAGACTGGATTTGCGGTCAGGAGAACCCCTTCAGAAAAAAAACACACAAAAATTGGTTTTCAATCTCTATGATATATAGCAGTTTATGGGGTGGACTGGTATTTTTATTGGAACCTGCCAGCTTTTTTTCTTTGTAATTCGAAAATATATTTACCTTTGCAGCCGCAAAAGGAAACAACGCTCTTTTTTTGTTAAAAACATCGGGTAAAAAAAATAAAAATTTTTACTTGCTGAAAAATAAAAAGTGTTTATCTTTGCAATCCCAAAAGAGAAGATATTCTCTCAACGGAGAGGAATAAAAAATAAGCGAACAAAAAGTTCATTGA
>RECE01000024.1 GCA_007694165.1 Bacteroidota bacterium | reverse complement strand
ATGCTGTAAACAGTAGTTTCTTTTTCAGGAGGTATTTCAGAAAACTTGAAGAAGAAAAAGCACGCAAGGAGAAGGAAGCCCCAAAACCCAAATCAGAATCCCCTGAACCTGAGTAACAGTTTGCGGCTTGCCATAACTATTTTCGATGGACTAACTTTTAATGCCATTAAAAAGGAAAATCATAAAATGCAAATATGATTATCTGCAATCTTGTCAGTCTTTTAGTTTTAAACCTCAATCCTATTATTTTCTGTAAATTGCACTGTCATTTTGTTGATTTCAATTCCATTAAAGAACAGATCTTAATGTCAGCGCAATAGCAGTTTTGTTGTTCGAGGTATTGAATTTGGGATTAACTGGAAAAAATGCGGATAATCATGAAATCAAAAATGTGGTTCAAAAATCTGATTCTGATAGTACTTATTTTACTCACAACAAATGATTTTGCATTTGCTCAGGAGAATACTGCCCCAAAAGATACTATTGACCAAAAGGAACCGACACAGATTTACCAGAATATAGAAACCTACTCCGAGCGCAACAAGTTTACCCGGTTTATGATACGGCTGTTTTTTAAACCGGTAGTGCCGGATTTGCCACCCCGGGAGGTGAAAGCCAAACGCATACAAGAACCTTACAGCTCTTTTGAGGGAAAAACAATCAGAGATATAAACATCGTAACACTCGATCCGTTTGGAAATTCCATAGGCGATACCATCACCACATCGCTAAACTTTCTCTCCAGGACAGGCAACTCGCTTCATGTAAAAACCCGCAACAGCACCATTCGTAACCTTTTGCTTTTTCGCGAAAATCAACCCTTCGATTCTTTGCTGGTAAAAGAATCAGAGCGATTGGTGAGAAGCAGCAAATATATAACCGATGTTTCATTTTTCGTTTCGGCAACATCTGAAAATTCCGACTCAGTAGATGTATATATTCGCGAACTGGATAAGTGGAGCATTATTCCGGGGGGGAGTCTTTCTGCCTCACGCATGGCATTCAGACTGAGAGAAGAGAATTTTATAGGGCTGGGACATGAGTTTCACAACGGCATTGTCTGGAATCATACCACCGGCGACTATGCCTTCAGAACCAAATATTACATTCCCAATTTCCGCAATACCTTTATTAATTCTACCATCCAGTATGGCACCGACGAATACGGAAATTTTATCAAAAGTTTTGCGGTTGACCGTCCGTTTTTCTCCCCATTCGCAAAGTGGGCAGCAGGAGTAAATATTTCACAGCATTTGCGCAACGATTCTGTATGGGCGGGCAATTTTATGCAGTTTAAGTATAATGCACAGGATTTCTGGGCAGGAAACGCCATCCGTGTTTTCAGGGGTAATACGGAGTACAGCCGCACCACCAACTTTATTACTGCAGTGCGTTTTACCCGCATCCGCTTTCTTGAAAAGCCACCCGCAAGCGTTGATTCACTGCAGGTTTATACCAATGAAAATTCCTACCTGGCAAGTATTGGTATTTCCACAAGACAGTTTGTGCAGGATAAGTATATTTTTAAATTTGGATTAACAGAAGATGTACCCGTTGGAAAAGTCATAAGCATCACAGGGGGGTACCAGGAAAAGCATAATTACAGCCGCACATATATAGGGGGGCGGTATTCCTCAGGCAATTATCATTCGTGGGGATACCTGAGCTCCAACATAGAATTAGGCTATTATCTGCGTTCATCAAGGTCGGAGCAAGGAGTTTTCAGAGGCGAACTGAATTATTTCACCAATTTAATGGAGATTGGAAACTGGAAGCTCAGGCAATTTGTAAAACCAGAATTTATTTATGGCATCAGGCGTACCGACTACAACCAGGTAACCCTTAACGATCAATACGGTCTGAGAGGGTTTTACAGTCCTGAACTGTCGGGCAACAGCCGGCTGCTCTTTACTTCTCAAACACAATCCTATGCTCCCTGGAATTTCATTGGCTTTCATTTTGGCCCATGGGCTTCATTTTCACTGGGCATGCTGGGCGATGCAGAAAAGGGGTTTCGTGGCAGCAGGGTTTATTCGCAGTTTGGTGTGGGTGTAATTATAAAAAACGACCACCTGGTAATGAATGCCTTCCAGATTTCCCTTTCCTTTTACCCCATCATACCCGGCAGAGGAGAAAATATTTTCAGGATAAATCCTTTTGAAACCGCCGATTTTGGCTATCGTGATTTCGAGATTGGTAAGCCCGGTGTGGTAGTGTTTCAGTAATAGAAGACCTTGATCCCATCAACGCAATTATGGATGCCCTAAGCTGTGCCGGAAGTTTTACTCCAACCTGGATCCTAAGGTTGTAGATGCACAAAAGTGATTTTTCTGAGCCTTCTGCTTAATGCTCCGGAGCAAGTTCCGGCAAAATTCTTCCGAAACCCTTGTTAAGACAAGCTTTCCGGAGTTATACTATACCGCTACTCTGGAAATAAACCGGGTCCGTATTTTTTTGAAAATGGGTAATAAGTTGTAACGCAGATACGCAATATATTTATTTGTGACTCAAACACTTATTTAGAATCATTTTATATTACCGTTAGAAATTGTTAACTAGTTCCGAATGCGTTGTAGAATATCTATTTTTGTGAATATGATAAATAATGGTATACGGATGCACCTAACCTTAACCTTTTCACTATGAAGTATTTCCTGATTGTTTTTCTGAATGCATTACTATTCTTGAACATTACAAGTGCACAGTCTTACAACAACTGGCGCGGGCCTGATCGTGACGGTCACTATCATGAGTCCAATCTGCTGAAATCCTGGCCAGCCAATGGTCCCCGAATGGTGTGGGCTTTTGAAATCCTGGGGAAAGGGTTTTCTTCACCCGTTTTTGCCAATGATAAAATTTTTGTTACAGCCCTTGATGGCGATAATGGTTACGTGTATGTACTCTCCATGGATGGAAAGCTGGAAAGCCGGTTTTTGTATGGTGAAGACTTTTCTTCCAGTTATCCCGGTGCACGCAGCACACCCACTATAGCAGATAACCTTTTGTATATGGTAACCGGGCATGGCGAACTGGTTTGCCTGGATATCAACAGCGAACAAAGAGTGTGGAGCAAAAAGCTGTTTTCTGATTTCGACGGGAAAAATATACGCTGGGGATTTACGGAAAATATGGTGGTAGATCAGGATGTAATTTATGTCTCTCCCGGGGGAAAAAGAAACAACATTGTTGCGTTAAACCGGCACAATGGAAATGTAATCTGGTCAAGTCCTGCCAAAGGAACGCTTTCAACCTATGGTTCGCCTCTTCTTTTTGAACATGGAGGCAGAAAGATTTTTGTTAATCATATGGAAGACCATGTGGTAGGACTGGATGCTGCCAGCGGTCAGTTATTATGGTCGCATCCTTTCAGCAACAGGTTTAACATTCATCCCAATACTCCCATTTATCATGAGGGAGAATTATATGTATTTACCGGTTACGGTAAAGGTGGGTACAAACTTCGCCTGAGTCAGGATGGAAACCGCATTACACAAGTGTGGGAAAATTCACAACTCGATCCCAAAACCGGCGGTGCTGTCCTGATCGATGGATATCTCTATGGTTCGGGCGATCGCAACCGCCGCTGGTTTGGTGTTAATTGGAGAACCGGTG
>RECE01000102.1 GCA_007694165.1 Bacteroidota bacterium | reverse complement strand
ATCAGAGCAAGGACGAAAAGCAATGAAATGCTCTGGATTTTCTTTGGAGTTCATAGGGGTCGGCTCACGAAACGGAAGTTAACGTACGTTAGGGTAAAGAAAGCGCATGTAATATTGTCAATAAGGTCTTAATGGTCGAAACCTACCTTTTTTAGGCTGTTTATTTTGCTGCCAAACGTAATCACCAGTCAGGTTTATATGCTCCCATCCAAGTGGAGAAAGGTATTGTAAAAGATTATCGTCTACTTGTTGGCCATGTTCCCTTATTGCAGTGATTGCCCTGTCAAGATAGACTGTATTCCAGAGCACAATAGCAGCAGTAACTAAAGTTAATCCACTGGCCCTGTATCTTTGGTTTTCATAGCTTTGGTCCCGCATTTCCCCCAACCTATTGAAACAAACTGCCCTGGCCAGAGTATGACGAGCTTCTCCCTTATTGAGGCCAGCCGTAGCATTACGGCGTAATGCAGGGTCCATGAACCAGTTCAACATAAATATAGTACGTTCGATCTTACCAAGTTCCCTTAATGCTAAGGCCAATCCATTTTGACGTGGATAGCTTCCGATTTTACGTACAATAAGTGAAGCTGTAACAATACCTTGTTGTATGGACGTTGCCAATCGGAGTATATCATCCCAATTAGAACGGATATGGTTTAGGTTAATTTTTCCACCGATTAGGGCTTCTAAGGTAGAATAGTTATCTGACGAATCGGTAATGTATAATTTTTTGTCATGCAAATCCCGGATTCGTGGTGCAAAACGGAACCCTAACAGGTGCATCAAAGCAAACACATGGTCTGTGAAACCGGATGTATCTGTGTAATGCTCCTCGATACGCAAATCAGATTCATGATATAGCAACCCATCCAGAACATAGGTCGCATCCCTCACCCCAACATTGATTACCTTAATATGGAATGGGGTATATTGGTCCGAGACGTGGGTATAGAATTGTATTCCAGGCTCACTTCCATGTTTAGGGTTAACTTTTCCACCATCCCTGGCATGGCCTCCAGACCTGAAATATTGACCATCCGAAGAAGATGTTGTGCCATCGCCCCAATGAGCTGCAAAGGGATGTTTGAGTTGTGTGTTTACTAGTTCAGATAATGCAGCAGAGTATGTTTCATCGCGTGTATGCCAGGCTTGTATCCAGGACAATTTTGCATAAGTGGTACCCGGTGTGGACTCTGCCATTTTTCTTAACCCCAGATTGATTGCCTCTGATAATATTGCAGTCATAAGCAATGTTTTATTTGATGCAGTTGCTCCACTTTTCAAATGTGTAAAATGATCTGTGAACCCTGTCCAGCTATCCACCTCCATCAACAGTTCTGTTATTTTAATACGGGGTAAAAGGCTGTAAGCTGCCGTCATTAAAGCTTCAGCTTCTATTGGCACAGAATTGGTAAGTGGCGATATTCTTAACCCTCCAGCTGATATACTGACATCTGGCAACTCATCATTCTCTGCCATTCGGTTCACTGTTTCCAATTGGTGGTTTAAAAGCGAAACCCTTCCTTTCAAATACGCTTCTAATTCTGTATCTACGCTCAGTGGTATCTTATTCTCCTCTTTCAGTGCCTTAAATTTATCTGCGTGCAAAAGGTATTCTTCAAAATCCTTGAACTGGCGGGAACCATGCACCCATATATCGCCAGACCGCAACGCATTTTTTAATTCGGAGAACAAACATAGTTCATAGAACCTGCGATCGATACCATCTTCCTTGAATATAAGGTTTTCCCATCGTTTTCGGATAAATCTTGTAGGGGCATCATGGGGAATAGCACGGGTATTATTGGTGTTTAGTTTTCTAATGACATTAACAGCCTGAAGAATATCCTTGGAGGCAGGGGCAGCTTTTAGCTGAAGTGCTTCAAGCAACGCCGGTGTGTAACGACGTATTTGTGAATAGTGGTTGCTTACAAGATGTAAATAGTCAAAGGATTCTGTTCTGCTTAAATGCTCAGCTTCAGTAATACTTTGACTAAATTCATCCCAAGTTATGATTGATTCGATGGCAGAAAAAGGATCTTCTCCTGTTTGTTTCGCTTCTAAAAGTGCATTACCTATACGCCAATAAAGCCTTACTTTATCGTTTATGGCCTTGCCAGAGCGGTGGAAATCTTGTTTATGTGAATGTTTTGCTTTGTTAAAAAGGGAACCCATTATTCGATCGTGAATATCCACTATTTCATCTATCAATGTGGCCTTTGCTTCTAACACAACAGCTACTATTGTAGCATGGCGCCTTGTAACTTCAAAATCACTTAGATGTTGTGCTGTCATTTGCCTTCCTTCCTTGGCAAGTTTTATCAGCCTGTTTTGATGTACCCTTTTTTCCAGGTCGGCGGGAAGGTTTAATTCCTTAATCTTATTGAGCCGTTCGATGTGTTCAAGTATATGCCTGGCATTGTATGCTGCCGGTGATTTTCGTAGCCAGAATAGTGTACTTGAACCTGTTCCATTACGTAATGACAACAATGAATCAAGTTGCTTTTTTTGTTGGATTGATAATGATTCGGTTAAAGTTTGGTATATACTTCGTGAGGCTTTTGTTATAGCTTCTGCACAGATGGTTTCAATGGTAAAAATTGCGGGGAGTAATACTTTTTTGTTTCGTAGGTTCTCAATAAGCTCTGCAGCTAATACAATTCCCTTATCTGTTTGTAATGCTTTTCTGGATAGGCTATCTACGGCTAATTCGTAATGGCTGGCCGTGGTAAATACTTCAACGCCAAGGATAGATAGCAATGATAATATATGTTCCCGTCTTGTCTCAGCTCGTTCGCTATAATTATTCCATGCTTGTGGGTCAATATTTAATTGGGAACTAATAAAATTTAACACCAACGAGGATGGTTGTTGACCAGGAGGAAGAATGATTCCAGGAAACTTCATATAACAAAGTTGTATGGCAAAACCCAGACGGTTTTCCATTCCCCGGCTATATTGGCCTATCAAAGTAAGATCCCGTTCACTTAAAGTATATAACCGAATCAAGTCAAATTTATCCTCTGGGACCGCAAAGAGGTTGTTTCGTTCGATGTCTGATAAAATCTGGCGTCGTGGCATAATCAATATTTGCAAAAGTTTCAAGTTTTGCGAAACCATCCACCTTGAACCGAAACTGCCCGTTTTAAGGGTTTCGCAAATATTATTTGCACATAATTAAAGTATTTTGCAATAGCTTTTGCGATGTTTGCAAAAGTTATTTAAAGAAATACAACTTGAAGAACTTAAAAAGGCCGGTGTGTGAAAAAGTCTATAAAGAAAAGTTTCAGAAACGCAAAAACTATGCTATGACCAAATAGATGCAATTAAGAGGCTCTTAGAAAAAGGGAACTCGGTTAAGAAGGTCGTAGAAACGTTCAAAACTCAGAAGGCTGCCATTTATCGAAAGCTCGCACAATATAAATTGATAAATTTGCACTAACGTACGTTAACTTCCGTTTCGTGAGCCGACCCCTGGTTTATAAAGGTTTGCTGGGGACAGGATATGTAATGATTGGTTTTGGCCCCTATGTGGGTTATGGGATCATGGGCAAGGCCAAATTTGAAGGTGGTGGGTTATCTTATGAAGATGATATAGAATTTAAAAACACCGTGGAATCAGGA
>RECE01000025.1 GCA_007694165.1 Bacteroidota bacterium | reverse complement strand
AATGCTCTTTTTGTTGTTTGTTGAATTGCAACCGACCGCAGGGAGCTCAGCGAAGCTAAATTCAACTGTGTTTCGAGCGGAATTGCAAATTCCGCTCAGCGGTAACTTTATGGACAGACACTAATTCACCATTTTCTCAATAGGAATTACGAGCAACCCCTGCGCGCCGGCCTCTTTGAGCTCATCGATTACATCCCAGAAGCGCTCTTCGCCAATTACCGAATGTACGGCACTCCATCCTTCTTCTGCCAGGGGCACCACGGTGGGGCTTTTCATGCCGGGGATGATGCTGATGATCTTGTCAAGGCTGTTATTGGGTGCATTGAGTAAGACGTATCTATTGGTGCGGGCTTTCATCACGGCATTGATTCGAAACACCAGTTTGTCGAGTATTGCCTGCTTCTCCGCGTTGAGGTTGTTGCCTGATACCAGAACAGCTTCCGATTTCAATACGATATCCACTTCTTTGAGGCCATTGCTCAGTAAAGTGCTTCCGGTGCTCACAATATCAAAAATGGCCCCGGAAAGTCCAATGGATGGAGCTATTTCGACGGAGCCAAGGATTTCGTGAATGTCTGCTTCTATGTTGTTTTGTTGCAGGAAGTTTTTCAGGATGCGCGGGTAGGAAGTGGCGATGCGTTTGCCTTGCAGGTATTGCACCCCGTTGTATTCTTCATTGCGGGGTATGGCAATGGACATGCGGCAACGGGCAAAGTTGAGGCGGTTGATAACGCTCAGGTCATTGCCTTTTTCCAGCACTACATTTTCTCCCAGGATACCCACATCGGCCACGCCGTCTTCGATATATCCGGGGATATCGTCATCGCGCAGGTAGAGGATTTCAACGGGGAAGTTTTTGCCCGAGGCCAGCAGAGTGCGGTTGCCGTTGCTGACACTGATGCCGCAATCGTTGAGCAGTTGAAGACTTTTTTCACTCAGGCGACCTGATTTTTGAATGGCGATTCTTAATTTTTGCATTTTCTGTTACGTTTAAAAGATTAGAATTTGTTGATTTTTTTCCATCTCAAAGGCTCCCGATAATTTGTTAAAGTGGGTAAGGTTTTTCGCGGGCAGAATAAAAATGAAAAAAGGCCCGCAGAAACCTGCGAGCCTTTTACATTGGGTACAATATATTTGGGTCTTCAGTTTTTTCTGCACAGATATTTCACTGCATGATGATGATGCAGATGATGATGAATGGCGGAAAAACTGTTGACCTGATTTGTTTTCATGTTATTAGAAATTTTGTTATGGATGAATAAACTGAATTTTGCAATGATTGTTTAAAGTTGTTTGCATTTTTGGTAAAAAAAAACCGCGGGATGTCATCCCACGGTTCGTTTTATGCTTGTACAACACAAGATCATCACGACTCTATTCCGTGGGAATGAGTGGGTTGTGATGATGATGGTTGTTAAAATTGTTCATTTTTCTTTTTTTTTGATGCAGCAAATGTAGGGATTATTTTTGGAAAACAAAATATTTTTCAGGTTTGTCTTATTTTATCTACCCTTTTTTTCACTTTCTCCCACGACTCCGTAATCAGGAAGCTCTCTTCCATGAAACCCACAATCTCTGTGAACCGATGAAAGGGGATGGCCATTGTGATCTATTGTCAGTTTATCTGCCAGATTACCCCTAGCACTGCAAAATTGACCAGCGTAAAATTGTACACCTCACTTACATCAGCGCCTCCTTCCAGGAAACGGTATCCACCCTTAACATGGAGTTTGTTGTGTAGCAGGGGGGCTTTGCCGCCCAGGAAAATGTCGAACGCTCTGCCCGGTCCGCCTGCCAGTCCATCGCCATCGAGATACAGGGTAAAAAAGTCCCAGTGATAAGCGGCATGCAGGTTCAGGAGTGGCACAAAACCCAGGTCGTCTTTTTTATCACTTTGGGCATCGGTGCTGAGTTGTACCCTGGCATCCCTTATTTTGGCGGTAAATCCGACACCAAGTGTCCAGTTGTCTGTTGCGATCAGGTCGCGTCGGTAGCCCAGCCGGTAGCTGTTGAATTTGTAAAAACCCTCAATAAATTGCCCTTGTTCAAACAGGGAGGACTGGAACTGAATATCAAAGGGTGCGGGTCCCTCATAGTTGAGGGCAAGGGGGGCAAACAAAGCGGAGATGTGGTTCTTTTCTCCGAAGGTCCATGAAAGGCGTATGCGCAAGGGAATCACCGGGCCCTGCAGCTCAAAGTCGCCGTTGAAGTTGAACTCTGTTCCTGTATCATTGGGAATTCTCACATCGTTGTATCCCTGGACTGCCAGGCCTGTCTCTATATCCAGCTTCCATTGAGAAAGTGCACAGGAAAAAGATAATACAACCAGAAGCACTGTCGGCAAAAAACGTTTCATGGCGTAAGATTTTAGGGTTTATTCAACAAATATAGTTGTTATTTATGTCCCTGTCAACCTTTTCTCAGAATATCAAAAGATAGTATCACCGACGACTTTTACCGCTTAGCGGTTACACCCAAAAGTCTTAATGTGTCAAAGTAGAATTAAAACCCCTATGGTTTTGCAAACTTCTTATTTCCTGTTGAGTGAAAATATTTCTGTAATGCGCTGAAAGTTCTCCTTTTTCAAGGGTTTGGAAATGAATTCATCCAGTCCTTCTTCCATGTATTTTTCCCTGTCGCCTTCAAAGTTGTTGGCACTTAGCCCCACGATGGGAGGCAGTCCATTGGGAAACTTTTCGCGCAGTCTGCTTGTGGCAGTAATGCCGTCCATTACAGGCATTTGAATATCCATGAGTACAAGGTCAAACATTCCGGGAGTAACCAGGTCAAGGGCTTCTTTGCCGTTATTAACAAGAGATACCGAATGGCCCATATTTTCGAGCAGGATTTTGACAATTTTCTGGGTCATGATTTTGTCTTCTGCAAACAGAATTTTCAATGACCGTTTTTCCGGATTTTCATTGACTGCAACCTTTACGATATTGCGCTCTTCAGCTTTTCGGGTTTTGAAGGTAAACCAAAACCTGCTCCCTTTGCCCTGCACACTATCGAAACCGATAGTGCCTCCATGTAAATCAACCAGTTCTTTACAAATGGAAAGGCCCAGCCCTGCTCCTTCATAATTGGCGCTGTCTATGGAGTGGACATTGGAAAAAGCTTTGAAAATATTGTCAAACTTGTTTTTCTCAATACCAGCCCCGGTATCGGTGATGTTCACTTCTGTTAAATATTCATCATCATTAAGCCATGAATGAAGTTTGATGTCAAGTGTTATGGATCCCTGCTCCGTGTATTTGATGGCATTGGTGAGCATATTGTTGATAACCTGGGTTATACGCCTTAGATCTGCCTTAATGACATCCGGTAGTGCAGAGTCGACGGTGCAATGAAAAGCAATAGGTTTGAGGCACATGCTATTGAAGAGATTTTCGGCTGATGAGCTTATGGCGCTTATGGGAAAGTCGTGGGTATGTAATCTGACTTTACCTGCTTCAATCCTTGAATAGTCCAGTACCTGGTCGATGATTTTCCTCAGATTTTCCGAAGAGCTTTTAAGGATATTATGGTATTCTTTCTGGGTTTTATCCAAAAGTGTACTTTCCAGTAACTCCGTAATACCCAATACTCCGGTGAGGGGTGTGCGAATTTCATGGCTCATGCTGGCCAGGAATTTCTGTT
>RECE01000026.1 GCA_007694165.1 Bacteroidota bacterium | reverse complement strand
TTCACCACATACCGCGGAATATCAGCCGGCAGCCGGGTGAGGGTCTGGTAGTTGACCTGGTTGCTCATTTCTGAGAAGGAGGCTACACTGATGTCCATGCGTTTTTGTTTTCCGATAATCACCACTTCTTCACCTCTTTCTACGCCGGGCATATCGGTTACATTCACGGTCATGGTATTCATGGTTACTGTACCTATAACCGGAACACGTTTGCCACGAATGAGTACCCTGCCCATGTTGGATAAAGCCCTGCTGAATCCATTGGAATAACCTACAGGTACTATGGCGATTTTCATCTTTTTATTGGCAAGGAAACTCGACCCATACCCGATGAATTCTCCGGCTTCTACCTGTTTTACTACCATTACCCGGGTTTTCCATGTAATCAGCCTCTTGAGCTGGTCGGGTTCGCTGTGATCTTTTCTGAAACGAAACATCTCTGTTTCAGGGCTGGGCCAGAAGCCGTATTGTGCAATTCCTATCCGAACCATATCCATGATAGTGGTGGGGTAGGTGAGTACAGCCGCCGAGCAGGCAGTATGTTTTCTGAGCGGAATCATTTCATGACGCGTAAAATACCTGTGGAATTTTCTGTAAAGACCGATTTGCTCCCTTACCCTGACATAGTTGGAAATACTTTCGGCACCTGCATAATGGGTGCATAATCCTTCAAATTCAAATAAATCGCGGTGTTCCTTCAGTTTCTCCATCAGAAGGGGAAGGAGTTCATAGTCAAATCCTGTTCGGTTAAAACCCGTTTCAACTTCTATATGAATCCGTGCCTTTTTGTTCAGCTGTTTGGCCTTTTCAAAAGCCTTTTCCAGTCGGCCCATATCAAACACATAAAACTCAACATCGTTTTCTATGGCCCACTCTATTTCTTCATCATCTATCATTCCCATGATCATAACCTGTGAGTTCTTGCCTTTGACCTTGCATACCTGCAGCGCTTCCGATGCTGAAAAAACACTGAAGTGATGCAGACCGTTGCTTTCGGCCAGTGGAATAATATGATTTACTCCATGTCCATAGGCATTCCCTTTGACAACTGAAGAGATTACCGCATTTTCTCCGACAATATCCTTCAGGTACTTGATGTTTTTTTTAAACGCCGACTTGCTGATTTCTATGTGTGAGGTATGGAACATTTTTTTGAGTGAATAGTAAAAAGTGAAAAATGAAAAAAGATAAAAGTGAGAAGGTTATAGATTGACCATTTTTTGAGCTATATGAATCATGTAAATTATTCTTTACTTTTTGTTCGTTGTGAGTTTTTTGAGGGTGTGGTAGAAAACCTGCACGGCGTGGGGGAGGATCTCGTCGGGGAAATCATAATCATGGTTGTGCAGCCCGGGGCTGTCTTTTCCACTTCCAATGCCAAACAATACAGCGGGAAACCTGCTGGTAAAGTGCCCGAAGTCTTCGCTCCAGCGAAATGGTTCTTCTATCTCAATGATCTCTTCTCCCAGGTCTTCACTTACATTTCTGATAACTTCCGTAATTTCTTTATCATTGATGGTGGCCGGAAACTCTTCGGTCCAGGAAATATCAATTTTAAGTTTGTTTTCTTCTGCCAGTGTTTTCACCAGAATTTCTGCCTTTTTCTTTAGTTTGTCCATATCCTCGTTCAAGAAAGTACGAAGAGTGGCCATCAATATCGCTTTTCCCGGGTTGGTTCCAAAAGCCACTTCACCCAGTTTGGCGTGTATGATGGTTACCAGGCAAAAATCTTTGAAGATATCCTTTTTCTTTTCCGGCAATTCTGTGAGCTGCAGCATGGCTTCGGCAAGCATCTTATAAGGACTGTTACCCTGCTCGGGGTTTGCGGCATGGGAGGATGCCCCTTTTATCTCCACGATCATCCCTGTGGATGCAGCGGCAAAAGGGCCCTCTTTGAGTACGATTGCGGCTTTGCTGAAGCCGGGCAGGTTGTGCAGTGCGATAGCTTTGTCCGGTTGAATCATTTTAAAAGCTTCATCTGCTATAACCTTAGCGGCTCCCTGACCGGTTTCCTCTTCAGGCTGAAATAACAATACTACTCTGCCTGCCGACAGGGGTTTGTTTTTCAATGCAAGTGCCAAACCCGCCAGGATGGCACTATGCCCATCATGCCCACATTTGTGCGAAACTCCATCGTTTTCGGATTTATGGGCAAAGGTGTTTACTTCTTCAATAGGCAATGCATCCATATCGGCCCTTACCAGTATGGTTGGGCCTTGTTCGTCATATACATAAACTGCTGCCACTCCATGGCCACCCAATCCGGTGATTACCTTGTGGGGTTGGGTTTGTTGAATGAAGTCTTCAAGTTTGCGGGAAGTTTGTTGTTCATTGCCCGAAAGTTCGGGGTTTTGGTGCAACCATTTGCGAAGCGCAAGAAGTTCTTTGAGTTGTTGGCTGGTCAATAATTCCATAGATTATATTTTGTTGAGCACAAAATAGTAAAATCAAATGGAATAGAAAAGAAAACAGGTTGTAATATTTCCATCCCGAAATATTACAACCTGTTTTATGAAATGAATCAGGTCGGTTTAAACGTTGAACCTGATATTGAGAATATCTCCGTCTTTGACGATATAATTTTTCCCTTCGATGAAGAACTTGCCGGCGGTTTTGCAGGCTGCTTCTGATCCCAGGGCAACAAAGTCGTCATATTTCATGACTTCTGCACGAATAAAGCCTCTTTCCAGATCACTGTGGATAACTCCGGCTGCATGAGGGGCTGTCATCCCTTCGCGGATGGTCCAGGCATGGGCTTCCTTGGGACCTACGGTAAAGAAGGTTTTAAGGTTGAGCAGGTCGTAAGCTGCACGGATGAGTTTGTTTACGCCAGGCTCTTCCAGCCCAAGATCTTTAAGAAACTCTTTGCGGTCATTCTCGTCTTCCAGTTCAGCAATGTCAGCCTCTGATTGTGCTGCTATGATCATGATGGCTGCATCCTCGTCTTTTATGGCTTCTTTTACCTTTTCAACATATGCGTTTCCTGAGGCGGCAGAAGATTCATCAACATTACAAATATACATGACCGGTTTTACGGTAAGCAGGAAGCAGTCGTCAATATATTTCTGATCTTTCTCTTCCATGGGGAATGAGCGCGCTGGCAGGCCGTCTTCCATGTACTCTTTTAAGCGGTTGATAACCTCTATACCTACTTTGGCATCTTTGTCGCCGCTTTTGGCGGTTTTTTCCAGACGGTGAATCTTTTTTTCCAGCGTTTCTATATCGCGGCTGATGAGCTCAAGGTCTACAATTTCCTTATCGCGGATGGGATTTACACTTCCTTCGATATGCGGCACTGTTTCATCATCAAAGCAGCGCAATACATGCAGTATGGCATCGGTTTGCCGGATATCGGCAAGAAACTGGGCGCCTCCTTTCAGCTGACTGCTCCCTTTCGTGAGCCCGGGAATATCTGTGATTTCTACCGTGGTAGGAACGATTTTGACCGATTTGGCCAGCTCATAAAGTTTTACCAAACGGGGGTCGGGCACTTCTATCTGACCCAGGTTGGTAGCTTTGGGTGCACCCGCACCCACTTTGCTTTTGGATAAACAGTTGAAAACCGTTGTTTTTCCTGTGCCGGAAAGCCCGACAATTCCACATTTCAATGCCATAGTTACTTGTGTTTTTTAAGGCTGCAAAAATACGGAAATTTTCGTTTG
>RECE01000280.1 GCA_007694165.1 Bacteroidota bacterium | reverse complement strand
CCGAACGGAGTGAGCTCACGAACACCAATAATAATAAACGATTGTGAGTAATAAGGTCATTCATGCAAGTTCCATCAGGCCAATTACTTAACACAATTTTATTCTGATGAATTACAAAATCTTACCCAAATAAAATGGAAGCACCAAAATCTTTCCGTTGAAAATATTGATGGCAAATTGTCAGGATTGACAATTTACTGAGTCTATTGAGATGTATCATCATTGACCAAATCCCGATAGCTATGAATAAAGAAACACTGCTTGCTGCCAGTTTTGAAAAGATTCAAAACCACATCCGCAAAAATGAAGAAACTCAACCTGTGGTAAATTACCAGGAACCGGCATCCTTACAACAAATACTAAAACCAGCCGTGAGCGATGAACCGGCTGGCGAGGAGGAATTTCTGAAAATGATAGACCAGTACCTGGAATTCGCAGTAAAAACCGGCAACAAACAGTTTCTTAACCAGCTGTATTCCGGTTTTAACTTTCCGGCATTCGTGGGAGATATGCTTACATCACTCACCAATACCTCCATGTACACCTATGAGGTTGCCCCTGCCGCTACCCTTATTGAGAAAGAGATGATTGCCCTGATGAACAGCTATGCCGGCTATACGGAGGGTGATGGTATTTTCCTTACCGGTGGCAGCAATGGCAACCTGGTGGCCATGTTTTCGGCCCGCAACCGCATATTGCCCCAAAGCCGCTTTCATGGGTATGACCGCAATGAAAACCTGGTGGCTTTTGTGAACCAGCAGGCGCACTATTCCTTTGAAACAGCGGCCAATTTGCTGGGCATAGGCTCAAAAAATGTCATCAAGGTAAAAGCAGGACCCGATGGCCGGATGATACCCGATGAGCTGGAGCAATCCATTAAACGTGCTATCCAAAACGGTCAGAAACCCTTTTTTGTGGCCGTAACCTGCGCCACCACCCTGCTGGGAGCTTATGACCCTATTGATGAGATAGCTGAAATAACAAAGAGACATGGATTGTGGCTCCATGCCGATGGTGCTTTCGGGGGTTCCATCATCCTGAGCGACCTGCATCGCCATCTCATGAAAGGGATAGAAAAAACAGATTCTTTCGTGTGGAATCCGCACAAGCTGATGAACATCCCTTTGGTTTGCTCGGCCTTGCTGGTCAGGCAAAAAGGAGTGTTGCAACATAACATTACCGACCTGAACACCGATTATATTTTTCACGATAGTGACGATGTGGAAGACCTGGGAAAAAAATCCATTCAATGCGGCCGCCATGTGGATGCGGTTAAGCTGTGGTTTGCCTGGAAATATTTTGGCAAAAAAGGCTATGCCCAGCGCATGGACAACCTTATAGAGATGGCCACCCATGCAGAAAACACCGTGAACCGGCACCCCCGACTGGAACTGATGGCACCACGACAATCTTTCAGTGTTTGCTTCAGGTACAGACCGGAAAATGATATAAACCTGAATGAGTTCAACCTTGCTGTCAGGGAAAAACTGCGCAAGTCGGGCCAGTCGATTGTAAATTACGGTTATATGGGTAAGGAACTCACTATTCGCCTGGTAACAGCCAATGGCGAGCTGCAAAAAAAGGATATTGACCAGTTCTTCACTAAGTTTCTGGAAACAGCAAAATCATTGGAAAAGAAACAAGTTGAAGAATATGAGTATTGAAAAAAACGATACAGGCTTCGCCATAGCGCTTGCCTGGCCTCAAACCTGGTGCAAACAACCCAATGCATGGTACGACAATCTCATGCTGCGACTTGGCATCAGCAAAAATCATTACTACCGTGCCGGACATGCTGCCCTTGTCCTTATTGAGAAATCATCAGGAAACTGCCATTATTTTGACTTTGGCCGCTACCATGCTCCATTCGAACATGGCAGGGTGCGAAGTGCTGTCACAGATCACGACCTTGATTTGCCGGTAAGCGCCCTGATTGCAGCTGACGGAAATTCATTGGTAAATTTCACGGAAATACTTGCGTTTCTTCACCAAAATCAGGCTTGTCATGGCAATGGCGATTTATTGGGTTCCTACACGGAAGTAGATTTCCAGAGGGCTTACCATAAAGCCCTGGAAATGCAGCAGCAAAGCCCCCTACCCTATGGCCCTTTTGTGCACAATGGCACCAACTGTTCCCGTTTTGTAGATACGGTAATACGCGCCGGCCAGCCTCCCATAAAGCATACCCTGAAGATGAAATACAATGTACCGCTCACCCCCACACCCATGAGCAATGTGAATGCACTGGCTCACAAAACCCGTATTTCAGCCCCACAACCCTGGGAATTGTTTTATCCCTTCCGAATACTGGCAAAATCAGAGCTGTCGGGGACATTACCTAAGCCTAAACCCAATGGCAACATTCCGGTTGGTGCCAAATGGCTATCCGGAGAAGGGGCAGGTTCGTGGTTTCATATTGCCAAAAGGGAGGATGGACACTACCACATCACACGCTATTCGCCTGAAGGAGTCGTAGAGTGCAACTCGATTTTTTGCAACGATGCTGCTTTTGATTTTGACCCCGCACTTCCCTTCGAAGTAGTTCATACAAGCCATTGTGCGCAGGTAAGGGTGGTGCAGAATAAGCAAAGGATTATACTTGCAAGGATTCAGGTAGCTGGTAGTCCCTGGCGGGAGCTCCATGTTCCTGGGGTGGGTCAGGAACTTTCTGCTTGCTGAGCAACCGGAAGCTTCTGTATTAGTTCTCTACTCCGATTTTAGAAGTTTCGCTTTTCATCCCACATCCCGGTGGTTGCGAAGTCCCAAAGCCTTTTAGTTTCGGGATTTCACGTCGTTCAACTTGTGCTTCGCTCCAGCTTTTCACTATTTTTCCCGTTCCCTGGGCTTCAACTGGCAGGCGCAAGAACCTGAAAGGCGCTCATTTACATCCACACGCACAGGCAATCCATCCCTCTCCCACTCTATAAAACCGCCACCCATGCTTGCTGCATGCATAAACCCACTGTCAAGCATTTTCTGAACAAAGTCACGGCTGTTCAACCCGGAAGAATCAGCCAGGACATAATAACCTTCTTTATCGAGTTTATCAAGGTGCTTTTCAAACCCTTCCTTTGGGAGAATAAGAACATTGGGCACATCAAAAGCTTTGTAATCGGAAAAGTCAGTATCGCGCAAATCTATCAGGAAGGCACCTTTATGAACCAACTCATGGGTTTCGCGTGGAGTGAGAGAAAGGATCCCTTTGATTTGTATTCCGTGATTCTTGAAAAGGTCTGTCATAATAACTCTTTTTTTTGCATGAAACAATTTCGGCCTGACGCTCAGGCAGATGTCTGTATCAATAATCATTTATACTTGCAAAGGTACAAAGGAAATTGTGAAGGATGTTTAAATGGGGCTAAAGCCCTCTTGGTTTGTGCCAATTTTTTATCCGTTGGTTAAAACCAACGGCAATGGATAAGAGTCTGCAAATTAATTAACTGCCCTTATCCATTGCCGATCGTCAGTTTTAGTTAACAGATTGGAGGTGCAAAGAAGAGCTGGAGACTTCAGCCCCCTATTTGACAATGGATAAGAGTCGGAACGCAAACTGCTGATAATTTTCTGATAGATGCACTGCCCTTATCCATTGCCTTCAGTTTTAATTCATACTTCCAGCTGATTATCCACTTCACTTAATCATATTGCACTTCCCTTATCCATTGCCGTCAGTTTTAACT
>RECE01000273.1 GCA_007694165.1 Bacteroidota bacterium | reverse complement strand
ATGCATTTAGTAAGGCGCGTAGAGCTGACAGTATGGTAGCAATATGATGAATCCTTAATACCTAAAGGCGCATAGCGCTTAAATTATGGAAGCATTCCAATGAACCTATAAAACCCAAAGGCGCGTAGCGCTGACATTATGGTAGCAATCCAATGAATCCTTAATACCTAAAGGCGCGTAGCGCTGAAATTATGGTAGCAAACCAATGCACGCATAAAACCTAAAGGCGCGTAGCGCCGACATTATTGGATTTTCATGACAAGACATAATCAGTTCATTATTAAGCAATAACAAAACTATAATCACATGAAAAACTTTTCCACTTTTCTCATTTCATTTTGCATAAGCTTTTCGGTTTTTGCCCAACCATCCCCCATTGAAGGTTCCTGGTATGGCTTGCTTAAGGTGCAGGGCATGGAAATCACCGTGGTATTTAACATTACTCAAACTGACGATGGTCTGAAAGCCACCATGGACAGCCCCGATCAGGGTGCCTTTGGCATCCCTGTTGACAAAATCTCTTTTGAGTCAGACAGGCTCGAAATAGCCATCCCTTCTGGCATGATTGTTTATACAGGAATGCTGAAAGAGGATATTGTGGAAGGAACCTTCACACAAGGTGGATTTGAGCTTCCCCTGGATTTGAGCCGTGAGAAACCGGAAAAGACCGCTGTCAAACGTCCGCAGGATCCTACTGAGCCTTTTCCATATCATGCCGAGGATGTTTACTTCCGCAACGAAAAGGCAGACATCACCCTGGCCGGCACCCTTACCCTTCCCAAAAAGCAAGGTCCTTTTCCTGCCGTAGTAATGATTACCGGCAGCGGCCCCCAGAACCGGGATGAAGAGATTTTGGGCCACAGACCTTTCCTGGTAATTGCCGACCATCTGACACGAAACGGAATTGCTGTATTGCGCTTCGACGATCGGGGAGTGGCCGAATCGGAAGGTGACTTTGCCTCTGCAACCTCCTGGGATTTTGTCACCGATGTTGAGGCTGCCGTAAGCTTTCTACGCACCCGTCCCGAAATTGATCGGGCGCACATCGGGCTAATGGGTCACAGTGAAGGGGGAATCATTGCCCCTATCGTGGCCTCCCGAAATCCCGACAATGTAGGGTTTATCGTTTTGCTGGCAGGAACCGGCGTCCGTGGCGACAAGCTGCTGCTGGAACAACAGCGTCTGATCTTTGAGGTTATGGACATGAGTGCAGAAGAAATTGAAAGAAATCGGATCATCAATACCCGCGCATTCGAAATGATCCAGCAAATAGAAGATACAGAGATCCTCAAGCCAGCCCTGCAATCACTTCTGACGGAAAAGATCGCGGACTCCGACATCCCATCAGGATTAACCAGAGACATGTATCTACAGCAATTAATGGCGCAAACCACCAATCCATGGATGCTTACTTTTTTGCGCCTTGACCCGGCCCCTTACCTGGAAAAAGTGCAATGTCCCGTGCTGGCGGTAAATGGCAGCAACGACCTGCAGGTGCCTCCTTCCAACCTGCAGGCTATTGAAGCAGCACTAAACAGGGGAGGCAATCACCATGTAACTGTAAAAGAATTTCCCGGCCTCAACCATTTGTTCCAGGAGTGCGAAACCGGTGCTCCTTCCAACTACGCAACCATTGAGCAAACCTTCGCACCGCAGGTGCTGGAAAAGATGAGCAGCTGGATTACCGGGATAACAAACCCCTGAGGCGAATTCATAGCGTTTTGCATAAAGCCATTCATCCTTTTGTACAATTGCATGACGGTTTTGGGCAGTGAACATCAGAATTATCATAGTCCCTGTTAATTGTTAAGTCCAAAGAAAGAGTCTGCTCCGAAAAGTCGTCTTTGCGAAATTAAATGAAATACGAGATTGTTATTACGCACAATGTCAGCAGGTTGCGTTCTCCCCCTTTTAGGGGGTAGGGGGGTATTGCGCTTTTCGGAGTGGACTCAAGAAACGAATATTGCTGATGCCGGAATGTGGAGTTATTCACATTCCGGCATTTTTATACAAATCCTACCCGGCTGTTATACAGACATATATCTATAAAACAAAAAAATAACACTGCTTTTTTAACTATTGCCTGCTAAAAGTTAATTATTTTTGCAGCCACACACAAACAATTAACAACCAAAAACTTATTGGCATGAAGACCAAGTTATTACCTTTGTTATTAATTATAGGGCTTTCGTTTTACAATACTGGCTTTTCGCAGGAATTTGCTGAAAAAGTATTAATCGGCGATCAGGTAGTGTTAACTGCCAGCGGTGCTGAAGGCCCTTTTCAATGGCAGGAAAGCAGCGATAAAATCAACTGGACCTCTATTGATGGCGCAACAGAGAGCAGCCATACCTTTGTTGCTGCCGGCACAGCCGGAGCACAAAAATATTACAGAGCAGCTGTGGAAAACACCAGCTGTGGAACCGGAGAGTGGTTTTACAGTCCGGTGATACATCATATACTCATTGCGGATCTCAGTGAGGTAGAACCGGGAGATTATTTTCGGGGCGGGATAGTTTTTAATTATAAAACGGATGGAACAGAGAAACGAATTTCCAGTACCCGGGACGATACTACCGGAGTAAGATGGGGCTGTGTGGCGCAGTATATTCATACTACTTACGAGGATGGGCAATACAACACCACCAAAATCCTGGAAGACTGTCCTGAAAGGCCTATTGCGGTAAGTGTTTGCGATGAATCAGAACTCAATGGCTATGCAGACTGGTATCTCCCTTCTTACCAGGAATTGAATCGTCTGAACCAGGCAAAAGAATTGGTGGGAGGATTTTTGCCAAAAGATTACTGGACAAGTACTGCCACAGGTTCGGGATTGCAGTATCTGCGGGCATGGGGTCGCCATTTTAACCTCAACATGTCATATACACGCCATCGCAATGAAACCGATCCGGTTCGTTGTATACGCCCGTTTCTTACTGCAGACATTACCCGTTCGGTGGTTGTTTTTGAGGAATTACCCACCGCAGTAAGCATCACATCACAACCGGAGGCCATCACCGTTTGTGCAGCTGCTCCCGCAACCCTCAGTGTAATAGCAGAAGGAACAGAGCCACTGTCGTACCAGTGGTTTAAGGATGGTGACGAATTGAGCGGATTCAACCAAAGCGCCTTAAACATTGAAGAGGCAAACATGAGCCATGAAGGTTTGTATAGCTGCGAAATCACCAATGCCTGTGGCACCGTCAGCAGTCTTGAGGCAGAACTCAAAGTAATTCAGCTTTCCGTAAATGTGGGAGAGGATGATGATGTTTGTAATGGCATAGCCTACCCCATCAATGCAACTGCTCTCTCCAACCATCCTGACGAATCAGGAACTCTGCAATATATCTGGACACCTGCTGATGGGCTTGATGAAACAGACATCCTGAATCCTGTGGCACAGCCCCTGGAAAACACCACCTATAAACTTACCATAACGGATGAGCAGGGATGCTTCGCATCAGATTCTTTGCATCTGACATTGCTTGAACCGGTGGCCATAGAAACACATCCCCTTTCGCAGCAGGCTTGTCCCGATGAAGATATTTCTTTTACCGTTAGCGCCAGTGGCTCTGAACCTGTTTCTTATCAATGGTTCAAAGGTGGTGAAATCCTTACAGATGCCACAGGAAATACACTTTTGCTTCCGGCCATTACCGCTGAAGATGCAGGGATATATAGCTGTGAAGTAACCAACGCATGCGGCACCCTTGCCAGTGAGCAGGCTGCCCTGGAAGTTCATTTACCCCTTACGCTCCTTACGCAGCCCGTTTCGCAAAATGTTTGCCCCGGGGAGGAACTGACATTTTCGGTGGAGGTTGCCGGAGAAGAACCTGTGAGTTTCCAGTGGAAAAGAGATGGAGCAGACATTCCGGATGCCACCGGCAGCAGCTTTGTCATCAACAACGCCAACCCGGAAGATGAAGGCTTTTACACCTGTGAAATCACCAATGTATGCGGGAGTATTGTCAGCGAAGAAGCCCAGCTTAAGGTGATCCTGCTTACTGTAAATGCAGGTACCGATGACAATTTCTGCGATGGTGAATCCTACCAGGTCAATGCTTCTGCCCTATCCAATCACCCTGACGCATCAGGAGTCCTGCTCTATTCCTGGACTCCGGCCACCGGACTTAATGACCCGGAGATTCTCAACCCCCTGGCAGAGCCTCTTGAAACAACCACCTATACTTTGCTGGTAACCGACGAAGCAGGATGTACGGGTACAGATTCTTTTACCCTTGCGCTTTTGGAAAATCCTACCATTACAACCCAGCCCTTGTCTCAGAGTGTTTGCCTGAATGCAACTGCAACTTTTGCTACCGAGGCTGAAGGCAGCGGCCCCATCAGTTATCAATGGAAAAAAGACGGACAAATCATCAATGATGCGACTAACGATCAATTTATCATCGAAAATGCCCAGATGGAAGACGAGGGAATTTACACTTGCGAAATCACCCATACCTGTGGCACTATGGTCTCAGAAGATGCCGAACTCAAAGTGATACAACTCAGTGTTGATGCCGGACAGGATGCACTTATTTGCCCTGGCAATGATACACAGCTGCAAGCTGCCGCCAACAGCAACCATCCTTCAGAGTCAGGAAGTTTCAATTGGATGTGGGAACCCGCATCTGACCTCTCGGATGCTTCCATTGCAAACCCGGTGGCAAACCCTGAAACCCAGGTTGAATATACGGCAACTGCCACAGACCAGGTGGGATGCAGTGCCACAGATATGGTTACAGTTTTTGTCCGCTCACCCTTTGACAATGAGCAGATTTGCATGGTTTCCGTGGATACCCTCAACCACAAAACCACTATTGCATGGGAAAAGACCCCGGGCGAAGGAAGCGCAGGTTTCAATGTTTACAGGAGCACAGGAACAGAAACGTGGGAAATGGTAGGCTATGTAGCCTTTGATGAGCCGGCACTGTTCATGGATGAAACAAGCCAACCCGACTCTTTGGCAGAAAGATTCAAAATTGCCGTGGTAGACACCTGTGGCAATGAGTCAGTGAAAAGCTATTACCACAGCCCGGTATTCCTGCAGCTCACAGAGTCGGGAAGCACCATAGAATTGAACTGGAATCCTTATGATGATGAAGCGGGCGGTTTCACCCCCCATCAATATTATGTATACCGCGGCATCACCCCTGGTGCCATGCAGCTGCTGGACAGCGTGCCAGGCACCCTCAGCAATTATACCGATGAAAACAATCACACACATTACCATTACCGGGTAGCTGCCGTATCTTATTCTGGTTGCGGTGATACACCAACTCCTTTGCTTTCTTTCTCCAACAAGGTTGCCAACAGCGAATCCACCAGTATTGCAGAACCCACTTTGCTTGCCCGGGATGAACTGATTGTTTTCCCGAATCCTTTCCGGGATGTCACTACCATTCGGTTCAACAATGATGAAAAACAGACATTCACCTTCCGCCTTAGCGACAATACCGGCAGAACAGTAACCTGGAAGCAAAACATCCGCAGCAATGAAATTGCTCTTCAGCGGGCTGATTTAAAACCGGGATTGTATATTATTGAATTGCGCAGTTCTGACAGGCTCATCAGAGGGAAGGTAATGATTGAATAAACGGAGCATCTACAGCATTCAGTCTGGCTGAATTCTATCAGGGAGGCTGAAATGCTGTTGTTGTATTCTTACTTTTTATTACGGAAGAAATACTCTTTTTGTCTGCGTTTTTCCTTATCGCCGCGCACAACGGAGATATTTTTACCGGTATAGGGATCGAGGCCGGTATAATACATGGTGGTAGCCAGGGTCATGGGTGTGGGGGTGAATTCCTGCACCTGCTCTGGGCGGTAACCCAGCTTGTTGACCAGTACCGAAAGATCTTTCATGTCCTTTTCAAGGGTACCGGGGTGTCCCGAAATAAAATAGGGGACCAGCTGCAAGGGGAGTGATTCCTTCTGGCACACATTGCGAAACACTTTGTGAAACTCTTCAAAGCCCGTAAATGCAGGTTTGCGCATCAGCTTTAAAACCTGGGGAGAGGTATGCTCAGGTGCAACCTTCAAACGGCCGGAAACATGATGGCGCAACAATTTCTGAATGTAAGGTTGTAATCCGTATTGCTTGTTTTGCTGAGGGGTTTTGCCCAGCAACATATCGTAGCGCACCCCGCTGCCAATGGTGATTTTTTTGATGCCACTGATTTTCCCGGCTTTCTCATAAAGCTGCAAAAGGGGGTTGTGGTCGAAATTAAGGTTCTTACAGGTATTGGGAAAGATACAACTGGGGCGCTTACAACGCTTGCACAATTCCTTGTCTATCCCTTCCATTTTGTACATATTGGCCGATGGCCCGCCCAAATCGCTGATGTGCCCTTTGAACCCGGGCATTTTGGCAATCACTTCCAACTCGTTGAGAATGGATTTTTCCGAACGGCTCTGTACAAATTTTCCCTGGTGCATATTGATGGCGCAGAAGCTGCATCCGCCAAAGCATCCGCGGTGAATATTCACCGAAAACTTTATCATTTCATAGGCCGGAATCGGGGGCTTCTTTTTGTATTTGGGATGGGGCAGCCGGGTGAAAGGAAGTTCCCAGGTTTGGTCGGCGGTTTTTTCATCCGCTGGCGCAAGAGGGGGATTGACAATGAGTCTTTGCGACCCGCAATCCTGCCATAAACGAGGTGGTTCCAGGCTGTTGGACGCTTCTTCGATGGTGCGGAAAGCATCTGCAAAGGTCTTTTTGCTGTGCAGACAATCTTCATGAGAGGGAAGTTGATGGTCCGGGGTGTTTTTCAGGGGAGGAATATTCTCCGAAACATCACGCAGGAAGGCTGTCTGCGGCAGATTGTGAAGAGAATGCAATGGCACCCCTTTTTTAGTGAGTTCCAGCAGCATCTTCCATGGTTGTTCTGCCATGCCATATAGCAACAAATCAGCCCCGCTTTCTGCCAGCACCGAAGGTTTTACCTTGTCCTGCCAGTAATCATAATGGGTAAACCGGCGCATGGAGGCCTCTACACCCCCCAGTACGACGGGAATATCAGGATAGAGCTTTTTCAGGATCTGGGTGTACACCACCGAAGCATAATCGGGCCGGTAACCGGCTCTGCCTCCGGGTGTATAAGCATCATCGCTACGTTTGCGGCGCAATGCAGTATAATGGTTGACCATGGAGTCCATGCTTCCTGCCGTAACCCCAAAAAACAGTCTGGGTGCACCCAGTTTTTTAAAGTCACGCAAATCATCGCGCCAGTTGGGCTGGGCAAGAACCGCTACACGCAAACCCTGCGCCTCTGCCATACGGGCAAGGATGGCAGTACCAAAGGAAGGATGATCGATATAGGCATCGCCGCTTACCAGGATAACATCGACCTGATCCCACCCCCTGCTATGCATCTCATCGGCAGTAAGAGGAAGAAAAGGAGAAGAGGTTCCACGTGGATTTGTCATGTAAAAATTTTAATGCAATGCAAAGGTACGTACTTTCAAAAATAAATGTCGGAATGAAGGCAGGTTGGGTGCATTTGGGGAATACAACAGGAGTCTGGCCAATAAAGGAACTGGAATAACCCAAAATTGTTTGGCAGACCGAAATAAGGGGGTCTGTTGACAAAAGAAACACTCTGGTACCGTTTTTACCGCATAACTTGCAATGCCCCAAGCACCAATATGCCTATGGCAAGAAGGAAGATAATGGTAAGAATGATTTTGCGGCTTCGTCTCAGAAGAAGGTTTTCTCTTTTGATATGATTTTCGAAGGTAATCCGACGGATGATATTTCTGATTCTTTCTATGGCAGCCTCCGACTTTACCACATAGTCGTATGCACCTGCTTTGATAGTATTGGTGGCCACTTCAAGCTTATCAACACCGGTAAGAAAAATCACCTGTGCATCCAACCCCGATTTGCGTAAGGATTTTAAAACATCCATTCCATCCATAACATCCTCTCCCAAACGATAATCGAGCAAGACAATTTCAGGCTTCAGGTCCAGGTGTTTCAGGCAATCTTCACCCGTAGCGAAGGTTTTTATATTCATAAAATTTCTTGACTCCAATGCCTTGCGTATAACATCAGCATAAAACTTATCATCTTCAACTATAAAAATAAGGGTATAGTCAGCTTTTCCCATTTTCAAATTTTATTAGACATACCATAGGTTTTTCTCAGGCTAATATACTATAAATTTTGACATACTCTCCGGATTTTATCACAACACTTATTAACACATCCTATGTACTGGCAATCTCAGGAAACCTATTTAGGGCCTACTGAAAAACACTCAACTTAATGTCAACCTATTAATTAGTTTGCAATTTCAAACTTTTAATGCAATGATTTAAACTCGTTCTTAGTAAAAACTTTGCATTCCCAAGTCGTTAGTTTTTATTACATCATCTGCTTCGTTGTCTTCAGCTCGCAGTATGCCTATACAGCTTCGCCTTGTCGCCTTGCATCTGATGCACTAAAAACTTTTTCAGCAGGCCCTATTTATACCTGATAAGAAAAAATACAAATTCACAGGAAGTACAACCCGGAAATTCCAATTAGGCGTCCACTACGAAAAGTACAATACCTCCCGCCCCCTGGAAGGTGGAGATCGCAAACTGCTGACATTGTGCGAAATAACATTTTTCTATTTCAATTAATTTCGCAAAAACCACTTTTCGGAGCAGCATCAATTAAAGAATTAATTCAGTATTTCTTGTACTTTTCAACAAGTTGAAACAATTACTTTTACATCCAACAAGTTTCTTTTTGCATCTTTAGCACCAGCAAAAATTAACATCTGAAGCACAATATAAAAATCATGGATGCAAACTATTGCAAATTTTAATTTAGACCAAATTTAAATTACAGGGTTACAAACTGTCAATCAGTTTTTTACATAGTATCTAAATATATCTATATATAGCAAAACGGGCTGCAAAAAACCAAATCCTATTCATATATTTGCCACTGTATGTTTAGGTTTGTAACCATCAAAACTACATCTTACGTCAAAAAAAACCGCAATAACCCTTATCTCATGAAGAATACTGTAACTTTTATCTTATCGGTAGTTGTACCACTGATTATTATCACGGTGGTTTTGCGAGACGCGAGCCAGGAAAACAAGCTTCTTGCAGAACTCAGAGAAGAATACAGTCAACCTCATATCCCCAGCGTTGACCACAGCAAGCATGAAGTTTTGCAACGGGATTTTGACAATCCTCATGAAATTACGGCTACATGCATTTCGTGCCACACCGAAAGAGGAGAAGAATTGCTTAACAGCTTTCACTTTACCTGGGAGCGTGAGGACTATATCGAAGGCAGGGGAGTAACCTACCTGGGGAAGAAAAACCTTCTGAACAACTTCTGCACCGGGATTTTTTCCAACGAAGCCACCTGCAACCGCTGCCACGCGGGTTTTGGATGGGAAGATATGGATTTCGACTTCTCCAACCAATACAACGTTGATTGCCTGGTTTGCCATGACAATACCGGCACTTATGAAAAACTCCGTGGAGGAGCTGGTTATCCTGAGCCCGGCCAGGATTTTCAAACCATCGTACAAAATGTGGGTCGACCCACCAAAACCAATTGTGGCTACTGTCACTTCCATGGTGGCGGCGGAAACAATGTGAAACACGGAGATCTGGAAGAGGCCCTGCTCACGGCTTCACGTAAGGTGGATGTACACATGGGAGTAGACGGAGGCAACATGGATTGCGTAGACTGTCACACAGCTACCAACCACGTGATGAAAGGACGCTATTATGGTGTTTCATCGTCCAATACCCGCAGGGCCACCTGCGAACAATGCCACACCGCCACACCTCACCTGGACCAGATGCTTAACACCCATGTCTCGAAAATTGCATGTCAAACCTGCCATATTCCCGAATATGCCAAAGTGAATGCCACCAAAATGTACTGGGACTGGTCAACAGCCGGAGACCTGCAGGACGGAAAGGCTTTTGAATTGTTTGACAGCCAGGGCAACCCCATCTACCAATCTATAAAAGGAGATGCGGCATGGCAAACCAACGTAGTGCCTGAATACATGTGGTTTAACGGCACCGCGGATCACTTTCTTCTATCCGACAAAGTAGACACTACTGAAGCCTTTTTGCGCATCAACACTTTGTTTGGCTCTGCCGACGACCCTGAGTCACGCATAATCCCTTCAAAAGTGCACCGGGGACGTCAGCCCTACGATCCCGTTTATATGAGTATTCTGCAGGCCAAACTCTGGGACAGGGAAGCAGGCAAAGGTGCTCTGTGGCTCGATCTGGACTGGGAGCGGGCCCTGGAAGAAGGAATGAAATACCTTGATCGCCCCTACAGCGGGCAATGGGATTTTGTAGACACCGAAATGTATCTCCCTGTAAACCACATGGTTTCTCCGGCCAGCGAAGCACTTACTTGTGCAGATTGCCATACACGCAACAACAGCAGGATGCAGTTTGTAGAAGGTGTATATATTCCCGGTAAAACCACCCATGCAACCATTGACACCATGGGCGTACTGCTGATTATTCTATCTATACTGGGAGTGGCTACACACGCCATTATCAGGTATTTCTCCTACAAAAAAATGAACAATACATCCAAAGCATAATCCACGGACCATGGCAAAAACAGAAAATGTTTACATCTATAAATTGTACGAAAGGTTCTGGCACTGGACACAGGCCTTCCTGATATTCTTTCTGGCTCTTACCGGCTTTGAGGTACATGGCTCTTTTACCTTTTTCGGGTTTGAAAATGCCGTAGTGCTTCACAACAAGGCGGCGTGGGCTTTCATTATTCTTACCGTTTTTACCATCTTCTGGCATTTTACTACCGGAGAATGGAAACAATACATGCCTACTACAGAAAACCTGCGGTTACAGGCTGAATACTATGTTTTCGGCATTTTTCGCAATGCCCCCCACCCTACCCGCAAAACGGTACTCAGCAAACTCAACCCCTTGCAAAGACTGGTGTATCTCTCTTTGAAGATACTGGTCTTTCCGGTAATGATAGCCAGTGGACTGGCCTACATGTTTTACCGTTACCCCAGCCAGGGTGAAATCAAAGAACTGGGGGTAAGCAGCCTGGAAGCTGTTGCTTACGCCCACACCATCGGGGCTTATGTTCTTATGGCTTTTGTAATTGTTCACCTGTACCTCATTACCACGGGGCATACTTTAACATCCAACCTGAAAGCGATGGTAACCGGCTGGGAAGAACTGGAAACAGAAGAAGGAACAATACCGGAATCCAAAACTGCAAAAGAACCACCAGGAGAAAAAATTGAAGGACCCGGTGAAGACCCAAATTTCACTCCGGACAACTATGAAATCTAATGGAAAAATAACCAAAACGAGGTAACATGAAGAAAGCAACAGGACTATTGGTATTTTTGATCATTTATATCCCCTCGCTGATGGCACAATTCAGCATCAGTGCTGACATCAGCCCCCGGGCAGAGCTCCGGCACGGCTACAGGGTACTGCCACAGGAGGGTGAAAAAGCAGCCATCCTGGTTAGCCAAAGGACACGCCTTAACCTTGCATGGAAAAGCGAAAACCTGCGCACTCATATCTCTTTTCAGGATGTGCGCGTATGGGGGCAGGAAGGTCAGCGGCAGGTTCACCCTTCACTTGCCATTCATGAAGCATGGGCGGAACTGCTTTTCACCGACAGCCTGACCCTGAAAATCGGAAGACAGCATCTGCGCTACGATAACCAACGGTTCTTTGCCATCAATGACTGGATTCCCATGGGTCAGAAACACGATGTGGCCCTTTTGAAGTATATTTCTGAAGCAGGAGAGCTGCATTTCGGAACTGCTTTCAACCAGCCCCCGGAGGCTTTCCAAAGAAACTTTACCACTGACTACGGCATCAATAATTACAAATACATGAACTATATCTGGTTCAACACAGACATCAACCCTGATGCAAACCTTTCTCTGATGGGGGTGGCAGATGGGCATGAATTTAACGACGGAGCGCAATACAATCCAGAACTCATGTATGTAAGGGGCACCTGGTCAGCTTTTCTCAAATACGACGCCGGCACTGTAAATCTGATGGTCAACCCTGCATTTCAGCATGGGCGCCACCGAACAGGACAAAGCATTAGTGCATGGTATCTGCGGGCTGAGGCAGCAGCACCCACCCTTGAAAATGTTACTACTACTGCAGGGTTTGAAATCTTCTCAGGAAATGATGCTACTGATGCAGCCGATGACAAATACAGGGCTTTTGATGCGCTGTATGGGGCGGGACATGCTCACCTGGGATTCATGGACTATTTCACCCTGATACCACAGCATACCCGAAATGCCGGGCTAATCAATCCGTTTCTAAAAAACAGATTCATCCTGTCCGACAACACTTTTATGGATGCAGATTTGCACCTCTTTTTCATTCAAAACAATTTTGTTTACCAGGAAGAAACCATCAGCAAATACCTGGGAACAGAAATTGACCTTACGCTCAATTACCGCTTCAACAATTTTACCCGCATCATCGGGGGATTCTCCTGGATGTTTGGATCTGAGTCTATGGAAATCATCAACAGGGGAGCCACGAGAGGCTCAAAAGAGGAACCTGCTTATTTTGCATACATTATGTTGAGAATCAGGCCGAAATTCTTGTAAATTTGCCTATGGAAGCCCCCGGCAATGGAAAAGGGCAGTGCAGCAACAGACTAGAAGACTCTTATCTATTGCCGTTGGCTTTAGCCAACGGATGAGATAATGTAACACAGTAAAGGGGCTTTAGCCCCATTCATATAACACATGACAGAACAAAAGAATAACACTTGCAAAGTTTCAGATAATCAAAACAAGTATTCCTTTAAATTATTAAAAACACAAAACCTAAAACTGAAAATATATGAACCTCTTTAACTCAACAATAAAATATTCAGGGATATTAATGCTGGCTGTTTTACTGAGCGCCTGCTCCGGTTCAGATACCCCAGCCGAACAAACCAGTACGATAAACGAAGCGGAAATCCTGCTTCACTACCTGGAAGAAAATGGTGACATTGTCAATCACCCCTCTGTTCCTTTTTTCATCAATGCAGAAGAAGTGCACAACAACTTGCGGGCAACCAACTACCATGTTATCGATGTTCGCTCAGCCAGGGATTTTTCGCGCGGACATATTGAAAATGCTGTTAACATTCAGCCTGAAAACATCCTTGACTATTTCGAAAACCGCATCGAACCCAATAGCTTCGACAAAGTTGTGGTGGTTTGCAACAATGCTCACCTATCCGGTTATGTTGTGGCATTGCTCAGGATGCTGGGGTATGACAACACCTTCAACATGCGATTCGGTATGAGCGCCTGGCATGATGATATCGCCCGCCGCTTCTGGTACGCAAACTTATCAGACGACCTGCTGGGGAAACTTGAAACAGCCCCTCACCCCAAAAAATCACCGGGCAAGCTGCCAAATTTCAGCACGGGCAAAACAAACGGATACGAAATTCTGCGCGCACGTGCACAGAAAGCCCTTACAATAAACTGGGAAGAAATCAGCATTGACTTTATGGATGTATTGGAAGAAGTGGAAGACTATTATGTTATCAACTACTGGCCTCAGGCACTTTACGATCAAGGCCACCTGCCTGGTGCCATTCAGTACAACCCCAAGAAGTCATTTCACAGCAACGAAGATATCCTCACCCTGCCCACCGACTTGCCCATTATAGTATATTGTTTTACCGGGCAAAACGCCGCCTATGCCTTTGCCTATCTGGCACTTTTGGGATATGAATTCCGCAGTCTTGATTATGGCGCCAACAGCTTTATCCATCAAACCATGATATCAACCCAACCTCCCGGAAGATCTTTCACACCCATGCATGTCAAAAACTTCCCTTTGATAAAAGCCGGACTGGAAAACATCAGCACTGAACGATCTGTTCCATCAGAAAAGGTGGAGGTAACAACAGCCCAGGGAGGTTGTTAAGCAAAATTTTAATATCGCATATATCTCAGGTAAGAAACCGACAGAAGAATTATCCAAACATCCATTGCATATGACAACAGTAATCCAACCCAAACCCTTTATGAACCCTTACCTGGCAGGATTCCTGCTGGGCTTGGTTCTGCTGGCCTCCTTTGTAATCACCGGGCGTGGACTTGGCGCCAGTGGAGCTGCCAAAGATGCCATGGCAGCTACGGTAATCCACACAGCACCGGAATATGCCAGCCAGTCGCGGTTTTACGACCCCTATTTTGCCAGTGAAACCGGCCCGTTTCGCTCATGGCTGGTGATTCTTGCCATTGGCGTTATAGTGGGAGGTTTTATCAGCGGTGCATCATCCAACCGGCTGGGGTTGAAGATGGAGCGGGGACCCCGCATCAACAAACCCACACGGGCGCTGTTTGCCATCGCCGGAGGTTTGCTCTTCGGGCTGGGTGCCCAGTTTGGCCGCGGATGTACCAGTGGGGCAGCACTCAGCGGCATGGCGGTTCTTTCTACCGGAGGAATCCTTACCATGATGGCCATTTTTGGATCCGGCTACATGATGGCCTGGTTCTTTAGAAAACTCTGGATTTAAACCAACACATAAAAAGATTGTAATATGGCACCATTTATCCCCGAGGGTATTGTAAACCCCGAATTAAATCTGTTTTTTGCGCTTGTGTTGGGCATTGGCTTTGGCTACGTGCTTGAACAGGCAGGTTTTTCATCATCGCGTAAGCTGGCCGGGGTATTTTACGGTTACGACTTTGTAGTGTTGCGTGTTTTCTTTACTGCCGGAGTTACAGCCATGGTTGGACTGACATTCCTTAGCTTCATGGGCTGGATAGACATGAGTCTTGTGTTTATCAACCCTCTCTTTCTTTGGTCGGCCCTTGTGGGTGGCGCCATCATGGGGCTGGGATTTATCCTGGGGGGATATTGCCCCGGAACCAGTATCGTGGCAGCAACGGTAGGCAAAGTTGACGCTATGCTGTTCCTGGCCGGCAGTGTAGTAGGTATTTTTATTTTCGGCCATTTCTACAATGCATGGGAGCCTATGTACACTGGAAGCTTTTTGGGCAATCCCTTTATTTATGAAACCCTGGGCATGCCGCGTTCATGGTTTGCCTTCGCCCTGGTCATGGTGGCTGTTCTTGCTTTTGCCATTACCCAGCGCATAGAAGACAATGTCAATGACACCCCCAAAGAGATCATCAGCCAGCGGCCCTCATATGTCATGCCTGCCATGCTGCTTGTCATCACTATGTTTGCCCTGCTCTTCCTGCCCGAACAACGCAAAAGCAACGCAAGAGAAATCCCTGCCGACCAATTGCTTGCCATGCTGCAGCAAAACGACAGGTTCGTGGATGTGGAAGAAGCAACTTACAAGATCCTGCAGCAGGACAGAAATTTTATCCTTATTGATGTGAGAGAGCCGGAAGAGTTTGAAAGATTTGCCCTGCCCGGTGCCATCAACATCACCATAGATGAGCTGTTGGGAAGAAGGTACAGGGATTTTTTCGGAAACAACAATGGCAAAAAAGTGTTTTACAGCTACGGCGAGAGCGCTGCGGATATGGCATGGACCATTGCCAGACGGGCAGGCTTTGAAGGCATTTACGTACTTGAAGGAGGCCTGAACGGAATGTTTGACACGTTGTTTAATGGTTCTGACAACCCTGAAGACCCCAACAATCTCGATGAAGGGTTCTCGGTACGTTTTCTCAGCAAAGCCCGCCAGAGGTTTCTGGAGGGAGATGCACTGCCCAGGCAGGCGGCTCCGCAAGTTCCTGTAAGAACCATCATTGAACTGGAAACACCCGGGGGAAGAGGAGGATGTTGAACCCAAACCCGACCTGAAACCCCAAAACATCTAATTGGTTTTTAAATCCGGATATAGTATGAAAAACGATAAAAATCTCAACAATATCAGCCTGCTTGCCTTTGCTTTTGTAGCCATAGTAGTGGTGATAAACCTTTTTACCACCAATAATTATGGCCGCTCCAACAGCCAGGTAGTAAAAGCTATCACAGAACACAACTCTCTGATGAATTATCATCAGCTGCGAAGCATTGCCAGCGGTGAATCAACCGATTTTGTTCTTATAGACCTGCGGTCGGAGGAAGAATTCATGGCCGGGCACTTGCCAGTAGCCATCAACATTCCTTTTGCTGATTTGCTAAACAAGCAAAGCATCAGGACATTGAACAGGTTAAAAGCTAAAACCCCTGTATTGTATGGGGCACGGGAATCGGATGCCCATAATGCCCGGTTGCTTTTGCTGGCCAAAGGGTTCAATGAGAACATCATGGTGCTGGGGGGCAATTACGAAAGTGCCCTTAAGTATGCACTGGAGGAATTTCAGCCTGCATTTTCCAGCTACAGGGAAGAAAAGGCACGCTTTGATTACAGGAGATTTATGGGAACGGGGCAGGCTGCGTCGCAGAAACGGCAACAACCTGCAGGCATTATCCCTGCAGTACGAACAGAAACACTGAGTGCCCAGGGAGGTTGCTGAAAAACCATCACCCCTTTTCTTTCCGGCAAAGCAATGATGGCAGTTTATCCTTGTCGGAAATTTTTACCATCAAAAGATTGAATTCTGTGGTTATTTTTGCTATTTTTATCAATTACTGATAACTTAATGAATGACCATGGACTTTAACAATAACCCGCAACTGAAGTTGGCCTATGAATTTATTGAAAATACCGGCAAGAGTGTTTTTCTTACCGGGAGGGCGGGTACAGGCAAAACTACATTCCTGAGATACATCCGCAATTCTTCCTTTAAACGTTCGGTGGTAGTAGCTCCCACGGGGGTGGCAGCCATCAATGCCGGTGGCGTAACCGTCCATTCCTTTTTCCAATTGCCCTTCGGGCCCATTCTCCCCAACAATGCCGGCACAGAACAAAGCCAGGGCCAGGAAAACCGGTTCCTGAAGCTCAACAAAGAAAAGATCAATATCATCCGCAGCCTCGACCTGCTTATTATTGATGAGGTGAGTATGGTGAGGGCCGACATGCTTGATGGTATCGACAAGGTATTGAGAAGATACCGGCAGAGAAACACTCCTTTCGGGGGAGTACAGTTGCTGCTTATTGGTGATTTACAGCAGCTGCCGCCGGTAGTTAAAGAAGACGAGAAAGACTTGCTTTCCCCCTGGTATTCTACCTTCTTTTTCTTTGGCAGCCTTGCATTGCGCGAAATGCCATACATCAGCATTGAGCTGAAGCACATATACCGCCAAACAGACCAGGAATTTATCGGTTTGCTCAACAAGGTAAGAGACAACCTGCTCGACAACCATGTGCTTGGCATGCTTAACCAGCGTTACCGGCCCGATGTAAGAGAGATGCAAAACCAGGGCTATATCACCCTAACCACGCACAACCAGCAGGCCAGAGAAATCAATACCAGGAGGCTGGAAGAGATCAACAAAACCAAAAGACATTTTACGGCGCGCATCGACGGAGAATTTCCCGAATCAGCCTACCCTACCGAACAAAACCTGGCACTTAAAGCCGGAGCCCAGGTAATGTTTGTGAAAAATGACCCTTCGCCCCAAAAATTGTTTTACAATGGAAAAACAGGAAAAATAGTGGGGATGGATGATGATGTTATTTATGTAGAGTGCCCCGGAGATACAGACAGCATTGAGGTAAGCAGGGTAACCTGGGAAAACAACCGCTATGCTCTGGATCCCGAAACCAAAGAGATCAAAGAAAACACCATAGGGTCCTTCACACAGTTTCCCCTCAAACTTGCCTGGGCCATTACCATACACAAAAGCCAGGGGCTGACCTTTGAAAAAGCCATTATTGATGCAAATGCAGCTTTTGCCCACGGCCAGGTATATGTTGCCCTGAGTCGTTGCAAAACCCTGGAAGGGCTTGTTTTAAGCACGCAAATCTCTCAACATTCCATTAAAAATGACTACAGCATAAGGGATTTTACGCAAAATATTGAACAAAACCCACCCAATGAAGGAGTATTAAATCAGGCCAGGCTGCAGTTTCAATATGATTTGCTGGAAGATCTCTTTAACTTTTCGCCCATGCGCTACCGGTTAAATTACCTGAGAAAAGCAGTAAACGAAAACCCGGGTTCTTTAGATGAAGGCTTATCTCCTTTGCTCAATGAAACCGATCGTTTCCTGCAAAAGGAATTGATGGATATCGCTTCGAAATTCATGGTGGAAATCAACAAACATGTTGGAAGGCAAAAAGACATAGAAAACAACTCCCAGCTTCAAGGCAGGGTTTCCAAAGCTTGCAATTACTTCTTACCCAGAATTGAAAAGGGCATTGAAACCATATTGCACAACCTTGACCTTGAGGTAGACAACAAGCAGTTAAAAAAAACACTTTCTGAGGCACATCAGAGACTCATTGCAGAGATCGATGTGAAAAAAGCCTGCATGGAGACTTGCCGGCATGGGTTCAAAACAGCAGAATACCTTGCAGCAAGAGCTAAAGCAGCCATTGAACCTGACACAAAAACCGCAGGAAAAAGGGTAAAGGCGGTATCTGTAACTGACACATCGCAACATCCGGAACTGATGAAGGAGTTACGCGTATGGAGAGACAAAGTAGCAGAGCAAACCAACAAGCCCATCTTTGCAATCCTGCCCAAAAAATCCATGATCACCATTACCAATACCCTCCCTGCCACCAAAAAAGCCTTACAGGCCATACATGGCCTGGGGAAAATAAAAGTAGCGCAATACGGCGACGATATCATTTCACTGGTAATGGATTATTGCACCAATAATGACATCACACCAAATTATGAAATAGAACTGCAAACTGAAAGCAAACCCCCAAAACCCCTCAAACAACCAACAGCAGAAATCAGCCTTGAGCTTTTTGAACAGGGGAAGTCTGTTTCAGAAGTTGCTGCAGAAAGAAACCTGGCAGTAAGCACGATTGAAGGACACCTGGCCACTTATGTAAAAACAGGAAGAATCCCTGTAAACAAACTGGTGGAAAGCAGCAAAATTGAGACTGGCATGAAATACCTGAAAGAAATAGGGAGTGAAACAACCATGAGTGATGTCAAAAACGCCCTGGGCGAAGAATTCTCATGGGCTGAAGTAAGAATAATCTTTGCCCATTATCAATACACGACCCAACAGACAGCGTAACCTTTTCTTCCGGGATCCGGAAAACCTGCTTCTTCCAGGTGGCAGAATCAAGTTGCCACCAAAAGATCCCCCCTGCATGCCAATCCTGTTGTCATATTCTTTTAAGCGCACAAAAATATATTTTTGTTAAATTTTCTGTTTGCCTTTCAAACGGGCCCAAGGTTTGCAACCAATAGGAAGAATAATGAAATTTGTTTTTCGTTTGCAGCTAAAAATTTTTCATGCATGTTTTTACGCTATATCTCGCAATAAAAATTCAGTAAACCACGGAGAAACAAATATCGTATACAAATTCAAATAAATTCAGGCCAGGGATTTTCCAAATCAAAGAAGGATTACTTAAAACATTGAAACTATTTTGAGAACAAACTGCGTCAGGCACTAAACCAACAACTCAACCATGAAAACTTACACAGGGGAAACAGGAGTATATGAGGAAGAATACAGGGAAATAATGGAGGTTTCTTCAGTAGAGAAAGCTGCTGTGTACGAACGCTTTTTTTATACCCGCCATCTTCTCCGGAAAAAATATCATGAGTTTATCCTTAAGCTTGACAACAAGGAGATGTTGAAAAAACTCAGTGCACTGCTAAAATCGCAAAATTTCAGCGAGGGAGAGTTTGGAAAACTCTTGAAACGTATTGAAAAATGGAACAACCTGGAGGCTCCGGTTCCTTTGCAGTACATTGAATTTATCGGATTAAAACCCATAAGCGTTGAAACTGCAGCCAGGGCAGACTTGAAGGCTTTCAGGGAGGCTTTGAATGCTACCTTTTATCCTGATTCATTTTTTGTTAATGTGAATTCAGGCGTTTTGAGGGTCAGCCTTCCGGATAGAACCACAGAAAAAGAGGCCATTGAAATAGCCACCAATTATGAAACATCAGAACCTGTCAAGACAAGGTACATTTGCATCAGAGATTTGAAAACCATTGTGATAGAATCAAAGGAAAAGCAGTATATCCTTACCTATCCACCCATACTTACTTTCCGAAAGAACCTCTTTGTCCCGGGACAAGTTGATAACAATAATGGGAAAGCATTGTGTTAAAGCATTGGAATAGTGTCAGCAAAAAAAATCGTCATTTTAGCACCTTTCTAGGTTTCCATTTCACAGAACAAGGCAAGGGCATTCACAAGCCGATCAATCTCTTCTGTGTTATTAAAAAAGTTGCAGGCAATCCTGAGGTTTCCTGCCCTTACAGCTGCAACAATCCCCTGTTTCTGCAAAAAAGACACGGCACCTGCATTATCTGCCTTTTTGAGGTTAATGAGAACAATTGCCGACCTGGTTGCATGGTTTTCCACGGGTGAAAGGATGTCAACCGGCAGCCTTTTCAGTCCTTCAATCAAATACCCGCTGAGATAAGATATTCTTTCCCTGATTTTCTCCCTTCCGACTTCATTTATAAAATCAATGGCAGCATCCAGTCCTGCAAGGGCCTGAAAATTCATGGTTCCGAAATTGTACTGACCGGCATGTTCGAATTGTTCGTATTCTGTGTTTTTCTGCGTAGGGATAAAATCGTCGGAAGGGGGTTTTACCGCCAGCCAGCCGGCCATAGGATTTGGGTACATCTTCCTGAAACCCTCAGAAGTATAGAATAAAGTACCGGCCACACCACACAATCCCCACTTATGAAAAGAAACCGCCAACACATCTATATGCATTTTCTCAACATCCACTTCATAAATGGGAAAAGCCTGGGTTGCATTCACGATAAAGAGCAGGTCCATTTCGTTAAGGGTTTTGCCCAGTTTTTCTACATCAAGTCTGAATCCGGTTGAATATTGAACATGACTACATACAACGCCCATGGTTTTTTCATCAACCGCATCAATAATACTCTCAATGCTGTAAAGCCCGTTTACCGGCTTAACAAATTTTACCGGTATACCCTGAAATTCGAAGGGAATATGGGAAGAGGGAAACTCATCCATGAGAGAAACAAGATTAAAATCAAACGGTGTACCGCGTTTCAGTGCCGCTGCAATAAAATTGAATGCCGTGGAAGTATTGTGGGCGAAACAAATATTGGAGGCAGAAGTATTGATCATCTTTGCCAGTTTTTCCCTCAGCTTATCGCTTCGTGTAATATCTTCAAGAAAATACATATCCCCAAAATGACTGAGCTTTGTATAAGCTTCAGTAATAGCCTGCAGCACTCTTTTGGGCATTGGGCTCATGCCTGCACTCTGAAAATAAGCAAGGTTTTGTGTAACAGGAAACTCTTCCCGAATTTCATCCCAGTATGTTTCTTCCATGATGATAGTATTTGTAAAGTAAGACGCTACCCGTTGGGCAGCCTCAGCACTTTATTCGTCTTCTTCTGACGTTAGCAAGGTTTTTAAGTCATACTTAAAAGCAAAGGATTCAGATCCAGGCAACAGCCGTGGAACCAAACCCGCCACCTTATCGTACAGGTAGCTGGAATCCTGGGTTTCTTCGGACATAAAGGCCCGGTTGCGGTTTACATAGTTAAAAAAGATCAACACCACGCTCAGGATAAAGGCAATTTTCAAAATCCCCGCACCCAGTCCTGCCAATCGGTTTAAAAAATTCAGCCCTACCAGTTTGAAAAACCTTTCGATGATTCTTGCTATCAGTTTCACCACAATAATGACCAGGATAAAGACTACTACAAAGGCTATAATCTTGATGGCATCGGGGTTCCAGTCCACATATCCCGAAAGGACACCGGCCACCATACCTCCAAACATGGCTGCAAGGAAAGCACCGGCAATGATGCCGATAAGGGAAGCTATCTCAAGCAAAAAACCTCTTGTAAAGCCTCTGATAGCGCCAATAGCAAGGGGTATAGCCAGTATAATGTCAACGTGATTCATGCCTGAAATAATTAATGACTTTCACCCAGTTGAACAATGGCATCAAACTCCTCCCTTTTCATGGGCATCACAGATAAGCGGGATTGTTTTACCAGGGCTACATTTTCAAGTCTTTCATCCTTTTTTACCTGATCAAGGGTTACTGGTTTTTTAAGGGCTTTAACAGGTACAAGATCTACCACCACCCACCGATCATCTTCTGCGGTAGGATCAGGATAGTATTCTTTTACCACTTTGGCAATCCCAACCACCTCCTTGTCTGATACGCTGTGATAAAACAGGACCAGATCATCTTTTTTCATCCCTTTCAAATTGTTTCTTGCCTGGTAGTTTCTTACCCCCTCCCACATGGTCTTCCCCTCTTTTTCAAACCTTTCCCACGAATATGCATCGGGTTCTGATTTCACTAACCAATAGTTCATACGTTCAATTTTTAAAAAATTCCTGAATCATCCACACCCTAATCCTTCTCCAGTTAATCAACAGCTATGCTATGGATGTTTCCTTTTGTCACAATCAGTGCATAATCTTATAAATCAATTCCTTGAGCAATTCGCCATCACTGGCTGACTGGTTTTCCACCCCTTTAACCTTCAAATCATACTCTCTCAGGTAAGATATGATAGCAAAAAGTTTTGCAACCGGAAAACTGGCCGCGGCAGTCTGATAGCCTTTGCTGAAAAACGGGTTAATCCCCAGTTCGGATCCCACATTTTTGGGGCTTTTGTCTTTCAGGGAATGATAAATTAAAACCTTTACAAAAAAGGAATGTAAAACAGCCAGGGTAACGACCATGGGGTTTGACTTGGGGTTTTCGCCGAAATATTTTGCAATCTGGAAAGCTTTCAATGCATTTTTTTCCGAAAGGGCGTTTTGCAATTCAAAAACATTAAAATCTTTGCTAATCCCAATGTTCTGTTCTATGAGTCCTGGTGTTATCTCTCCTCCTTTGGGCAGTGAAATCCAAACCTTATTGATTTCATTTACTACTTTGCCCAAATCAGACCCCAGGTGATCGGCCAGCAACTGGGTTGCTTTCTCGCCAATTTTGTAGCCCCGTTTCTTCACATAATCTGAAATCCAGCCGGGCACTTCATTATCATAAAGCTTTTTGGTTTCCAGCACTACCCCGTTTTTCGCTACAGTTTTGTAAAAGCCCTTCCTTTTGTCCACGCTTTTGTATTTATGACAAATGACCAGGATGGTGCTTTTAAGAGGATTGGCCGCATAGGATTCCAGTGCATCGATATCTTTTACCAGTTGCGCTTCTTTCACGATTACCACCTGATGGTTGGCCATCATGGGATACCTTTTGGCCGTACTTACAATGGTAGCCACATCTGTTTCCCGCCCGTAAAGAATGGTTTGATTGAACTCCTTTTCTGTTTCGCTCAGTACTTGTTTCTCAATGATATTCGAACTGGCATCAATAAACAACGACTCCTCCCCCATCAGCAAATAAATAGGGTAATAGATTTTTTTCTTAATGCTCTCCTGGATCTCTCCCCAGTCTTTTACAATCATGGTGTTGGTTATTGTTCTTCGAAATCAAATTTAAGATGCTTCACGGTAAGTCCGTTATTGATAAGTTCCCTGAGTGAATCTATGCCGATTTCAAGCTGCTTCTGCACAAAGCTTTCACTTACTACTTTATCACTTTCTTCGGTTTTCACCCCGGAAGAAATCATCGGCTGGTCAGATACAAGCAACAACGCTCCGGTAGGAATTTTATTGAAGAATCCCACAGAGAATATAGTTGCAGTCTCCATGTCTATCCCCATGCAACGAATTTTTCTCAGGTAGTTTTTAAAGTCATCATCATGTTCCCACACCCTTCTGTTGGTGGTGTATATGGTTCCTGTCCAGTAATCCATATTGTGATTTCGAATATTGGTAGAAACCGCTTTCTGCAAGCTAAAGGCAGGCAGCGCGGGTACTTCAGGCGGAAAATAGTCGTTGGAAGTACCATCACCCCTTATGGCTGCAATGGGAAGAATGAGATCTCCCAGGCGGTTTACTTTCTTCAACCCCCCGCATTTTCCCAGAAAAAGGACTGCTTTGGGATCCACAGCGCTGAGTAAATCCATGATTGTAGCAGCATTGGCACTTCCCATTCCAAAGTTGATGATAGATATGTCGTCATGGGTAGCACAGGGCATGGCCCGATCAAGGCCATTGATTTTGGCATTGAATGTTTTGGCAAACAGGTTTACATACTGATTGAAGTTGGTAAGCAGGATGTATTTGCCCATTTCACTGATGTTTGTGCCGGTATAGCGGGGCAGCCAGTTTTCTACAATTTCTTCTCTTGTCCTCATATCGACAGGTAAATTTGTTGTGACTATACGTAAAATATAAAAAAATACAGGAAATCAAAAAGATGTCCTGTTATGGAAAGCAACCATGGGCAAATATAATTAAAGCATTCTTACATTTGTGGTTTTGTAACGCATTTTTTTGCCTCAGTAAAAAATTGTTGTTTACGATATTTTGAGAAACCTATCTTTGCAGAAACACAACACACATGGTATCATTAAATCTTCCACCCTTCGAATTCAGGTTGAGCCAAAAAGATGGCAAACATTACATTTTTGATGTTTTCCGCAAGATTCCGGTGGTACTTACACCAGAAGAATGGGTGCGACAGCATTTTCTGATGTGGCTGGTAAACCAGCTGGGATATCCCAAAGGGCTGATAGCAGTAGAAACTGCTTTGAAATACAATCAGATGCAAAAAAGAGCAGATGCAGTGGTTTATACCAAAACAGGCCACCCTTTGATGCTTATCGAATGTAAGGCTCCCCATATAAAAATAACGCAGCAAACTTTTGAGCAGGCAGCGAGTTACAATTTCGCTTTCAAAACCCGGTATCTGGTATTAACCAATGGGCTAGACCACTATTGCTGCCGTATAGACCTGGAAACCAAAAAAATCATCTACCTCCAGAACATTCCTCCCTACAGTGAAATCAGTGAAGAGGGAATATTATGACAACCCATATGTATAAGTAGTGCTTGCAAGAAAACGCCAATTGCTGTCCCGCGAAGAGGCGGGATAGACTGTTATGCTTGCCTTCAAAACAGTTACTTCGACAAGCTCAGTACAGGCTATTTACGAAAAGTAAACTCCTGTTTTTCAGTCATCGCAACCGAAAAACTGAAAGTTTTGAGCTCATGACCAAAGGGAATAACCCTTGCACTTGACGCTTTCTTATCAAGCACTTGTGAAAATGATGAGTTTTCTTGCTGACACTAAGTATCCAATGAAAAACCAAAAAACATCCACGTCATTTCTACCGGTTGAAAAACAGGGTTTCCTTTGGTGTAAGATTCACATGATTATTGTAAATTTACATGTTTCTAAAACCTGAAACGCAATTGCAAAAAAACACTTTGACTATGAACCACCTGTACAAAAGCATCCTGGCAAAAATTATTGTAACCGTTTTTATTTCAGGGCTTTTCTATTCTGCTTTCAGTCAGAATTCAACTTCTCCTGTATTCACTATGCCTGAGGGTGTTACCAAAGATAACATCTGGGAAGGGAAGATTATTTTCAAGATGAAACAATCGACAGCTCCCTTTCTCAAGACGGATGAAATTCAGTTGGAAGAAATCAAAGAGGTTCTCACAAGAATTGAGGCCACCACAACCAGGAAAATTTTCCCTCTTCACCAGCCACCCGCGCAAAAAACGCACTTCAGTGGTCAGCCTTACAGTGACCTGAGCAGGATTTATTTTGCAGAAATTCCCGTGGAGGCATCCCTGGAGGAGGCCATCAACGAATTGTATGCTACCGGACTCGTTGAATATGCGCAACCCTGGTATATCCCTGAACTATTTTATGAACCCAACGACCCGCTCATTGGCTCACAATACTATCTTCAAAACATTAAGGCATTTGACGCCTGGGAAGTGGAGCAGGGAGATACAAATGTTGTAATCGCCATTGTAGATACGGGGATAGACCTTTACCATCCCGACCTGATCAACGACATTGCCTACAACTACAACGATCCCATCAATGGTGAAGACAGTGATAATGACGGATACATTGATAACTTTTATGGCTGGGATTTGGGAGACAATAATAATTATCCGCAGTGGGATGTACTTCTACATGGTGTGCACGTTTCAGGCATTGCGGGAGCCAGCACAGATAACCAGACAGGGATGGCCGGTGTAGGATTCAAAAGCCGCATTCTTCCCGTCAAAATCAGTGACCAGGATGGTCGGTTGGTGAGATCGTACGAGGGTATTGTTTATGCTGCCGATCAGGGTGCACACGTTATCAACTGCAGCTGGGGAGGAGCCATCTCTCCCGGTCAGTTCGGGCAGGATATCATCAACTATGCCGTACTCAATAAAAACTCGGTGGTAGTAGCTGCCGCGGGAAACTCTAACAATCAGGTAAGGATTTTCCCTGCTTCGTATGTTAATGCTATCAGTGTTGCAGGAACCAATGCCGACGATCATAAGTGGTCTGGTTCAAGCTACGGCAAACTGGTTGACATTTCTGCCCCGGGACAGGCCATTTTCTCTACAATGCCTAATGGTTCCTATGCCGCCTCCAACGGCACCTCCATGGCAGCACCTATCGTAGCCGGTGCTGCAGCATTGCTCAAGGCTCAGTTTCCCGATTTCAACGCCCTGCAAATTGCAGCACAGCTGAAAGTTACCACCGACATTATTGATACCATTGCTGCCAACCAGCCCTATGCAGGATTGCTGGGAACAGGGAGGCTTAACATTTACAGGGCGCTGACAGAGACACACCACCCCTACCTGATGTTTTCGCAGCTGGAGCATCCGGCAGAATATTATCAGCTTTTCAACCCTGGCGAAACCTTTGAACTGGGAGCTGAATTTCTCAATCTACTGGCCCCCACAGAAAACATTACTGCAGTTATAACCACCCAATCTCCTTATGTTGATGTCATTTCAGGCGAGTCGCTCCTGGGTGAGGTGCTGCACATGGAAACTACAAGCAATTTCGAAAACCCATTTGTAATCACAATCAGTGAAAGCATGCCCGCCAGCCATGAAGTAACTTTTACCCTCAACTTTCTCAATGGCGCCAGTGGCTTTGCCGGCCAGCAAAGTTTCAGCATTGTTTTCAACCTGGATTATGTTGACTTTCAGGCCAACCAGATCCAAACCACTGTCAACAGCCGCGGCAATGTGGGCTTTAACTATCCCAACTATAACCAGGGAGTAGGTTTCCTCTATGCCAATGCCAACCAAAACCGAACTCTTATCAAATGTGCCGGTTTTGTGGCAGGGGTAAGCACATCAAAAGTGGTTGACAACATATACGGCCCGGTGGAAGCCTCTTTTTCCAAATCTTTTTACTCTTTGGAAAATGCACGTATTGCAGAATTTCCTCAAAAGGGTGATTTGGAAATAACCGGCAGTTTCAACGACAGCCTGGCCGGCAATGCAAGAATCGGGATAAAAGTAGATTATTCTGTATATTCTTTTGAGAACTCTCCTTTGGATAAGTTTCTCATTCTGGAATACAACATCATCAATCAGTCGGGAGAGAACCTGCCCGGTTTTTATACCGCCTTTTTCGCCGACTGGGCGCTGCAGGATGTTAGAAATCACCGGGCAGCTTATGACACAGAAAACCAGATGGGGTATGCCTATTCGGCCAGTGGCGGCAACTTTACCGGCATCCGGCTGTTGAGCCACTCCAATATTAAGCACTATGCCTTCGACAACCAGGGATATGCCGGCAGTATGCGAATCAACAATGGTTTTACTTCTTTTCAGAAGTATACCGCCATGAAAAGCACAAGGAACAATGCAGGTTTTTTTGATAAGGACAATGATATCAGCACACTGATTTCGGCCGGGCCTTTCAATTTGCAAAAGGACGACACCCTTACTGTAGCCTTCGCCCTGCTGGCTGGTGATCACCTCAACGACCTGCAGGCAACCGCCCAGCTGGCATCACTGATTTACAAAGACGAATATGTTGGGACAGGCCCAGGACATTTTGCTGACAACCTTACTATCAAAGCCTTCCCCAATCCTTTCGAAAACACCCTTTCAGTTGAATTTACGCATAACATAAGTGGCAACGCAGAAATTTCGGTCTTCGACATGTATGCCAGAAGAATATACAACCAAAAGGTTTCAGGGAAGGAAAAGTACCAAATTGAGACATCACATTGGGATCAAGGATTCTATATTATACAGGTGAAAACAGATGAATCGGTATACAGCAGGAAAATCATGAAAAAATAACAGCATTGATTGTTTCAACATACCAACCCTTTTCCGGGAGCAGATTATTCAAGAAAACTAAACGCCTTAACAATGACAAGGCACATGAAGTAAAACCCTGAAAGAAAATGCGAAGAGTCCCTCTCATTTCGATCATACTATCATTGGTTACACTGGCTGTTATCCTGGCCGTATACCTTGTTTTGAGAGACTTTCAGAAAAAGGCATTACAAACTGCCACCGACCCGTTTTTGCTGATTCCTGCAGATGCAGAACTGATTTTTCACATCAAAAAACCTGCATTATTCAGGGAGTCTTTTGCCCTGACAGGTCCGCTTGGGCAGGATATTGACGCCATCTTTTCAGGAAAAAACCCCACCGGTCTCATCCACAGAATAGATTCTCTGGCAGCAGCATACCCAGCTTTATCCGATTACAGAAATACAGCCAGTGCCTTCTTGTCGATTCATCCTGAAGGCAACACGCCATTGCAGAATTTCCTGCTTCATGTATCCTTTCCTTCAAGGGTTGATCAAGAGTCTTTGCATTCATTCATCCGCGAGAAACTTTTCTCGGGCATGAGCTTTTCGTCCCATGGAGAAAACCGGCAAACCATCTGGTCTTCTGAAAAGTCAGAAGACCAGCCATTGATTCATTATACCTTTAGCAACAATGTCCTGTCTGTATCTTCCAGCGCTATTTTACTCCCCAAAACTGCAGACTTGCAGGAGACCGGACAAAGCCTGGCATCAGACTCCCGCTTCAACACGCTGAGAAACTCTGCAGGCAGGTTTTCTGACAATCTTTTTATTCGCACCCATACTCTTTGCCATCTGATACAGAACCAGCATCCCGGCAAGTCTCCTTTGAATCTGCCCTGTGAAGATTTAGCAGGATGGCAGCTATGGGATGTCTCATACAATGCAGGGGAATTGCTGTTTACAGGTTATGCCCAACCGGGCATGCACGGGCAAAAATTCATTGATCTACTGTCAGAGCAACAAAAAAAAGAAAGCAACATTGCACAACACATCCCTTTGCACACGCAAACAATTGCATATTTAGGCGTTTCTGATACCAGAACCTTCAGCTCCGGTTATGAGCAATGGCTTACCATCAACGAATTGCAGGAAGGTTTTCAGCGCCAGAGAACACGATTCAAAGACCTTTCGGGCATTGACCCCGACAGCTTACCCCTCATATGGAACGGAGAACTGGCATGGATTGTCCCTGAGTCGACAGAGGCAAACCAGGGAGTTGTATTGCTGGGTATTCACAACAAAGATCTGCTACTGCAAAACCCGGAGCTAAAGGTGTTTATCACGGATATTTCTCCCGAAGAATCGTCAGAAATGCTCTTTGCCGAAGAGGTTTACCGTGTTACCCTGCCCGGAATGTTTCCCGTGCTTTCCGCCGGCGTGGTGAAAGATGATTTTCCGTATTTTGCATTTTCAGGCAATTACCTGGTGGCATCACATAGCCTGGAAAAACTGAAAGCGTATATAAGTGCATTGAGGTTTGGATTCAACTTTACGAAAAGTGAAGAAGCGGAACTTATGGATGAGTTTATGCAATCGGGGCAAAACATTTTCATATACCAGTCGCTCGCAAAAAGCAATATGGGGAATCGGATTGCTACATCGGCCGGGAGTAAAGAAAACAGCAGGGAATCAGACAAAGCGAGCAAAAGCAGTCGCTCATTCAGTTTACAGATTCTATCCTCGCAGGGGCATCTTGCCTTTTCCAATGCCATGTTGCTCCACAGAAGTGAGTATAGTGTAAGCAATCCCATCAGATGGGAAACAGAACTTGACGCCCCCATTCACAAAGGGCCCTACAGGGTAATCAATCATAACACGGGCCATGTTGAGTTTATCTTGCAGGACCAGGCTGGCCAGCTGTACCTTATCAGCAAAGACGGCGATATTTTGTGGAAAAAAGAAATTTCGGGTCCGGTAATTTCGGATATTCATCAGGTTGACATTTACAAAAACAACCGGTATCAGTACCTGTTTAATACCCGCAACTTCCTGCATCTTATAGATCGCAACGGCGACTATGTAAGAGGTTATCCCATGCGCCTTCCCGCTCCGGCATCAGCAGGAATAGCAGTGTTTGATTACGACAACAACAAGAACTACAGGATAATCTACCCAGCCGAGAACCGGCGGATTTACAATTATAGCTTAAGAAGAGAGCCCGTTCCCGGCTGGCAATACAGGCAGTCAGACCATTTGATCAGGCAGCCCCTGCAACACTTACACCTGGAAGGAAAAGATTTTCTGCTGGCAACAGATACTACCGGCCGGGTGCAGATACTTGACCGAAGGGGAATTTCCAGATTAAGGCCCCAGCAAAACATTTCACTGCTGCCTGGCACACGTATTTATGCCCACGAACCTCTTGACGGAAAACCCCACTTCATTGTACCCGGTCTGAATGGATCTGTGAAGCAGGTATTTACCGACGGTTCTGTTTTCGACATTTCACCCGATACCCTTTCCCACGATTACAGGTTTACTTATCAATCCTTTACAGGCACCACAGAAAAAGATCTCATTTTTCTTCATAACGGAAATCTGAAAGTCTACAGCATTGCATCACGACTTATTTTTTCGCTTCCCATTGAAAGGGGAATGGAAGGAGAGATAAACATCATAGAAACAACTGACAACAAAAAGTTTGCAGCGATTACAGATAAGGCCGGAAAACGCCTGTTTATCGTAAACCCGGGGGGAACAATTCCACCACCTTTCCCATTGAGTGGCGACACCAGGTTCTATTTAGAGGAAGGTGATCCGGGCAGCTTTTTTCTGGTTACCGGCCTTGGAAATCAAGTCAGAAGCTATAACATTATCATGACAAACGAAAGGTAATTCTCTGCAAACAGACTTTATTTAACAACATAAAGGTTATTTTTTCCACTTTTTATAATACATTTGTGACTAACAAAAAATTCAGACAGATGAACCGAGCATGAGAAAATCTTTGCTCACATGGAAGGATGATCAAAATGCGAGTTCCATCTGACCTGTTAATAACAAATTTTGAACAGATGAAAACAATCTCAAAGAAATGCAAAACAGCACTAATGCTAATGGCTATTGCTGTATTGCCTCTAACCATGCTATCCTCTTGTGACCATAGCTATCTGGACGAATTAGATAACATTCAGGATTATACTTACAGCCCTGTGGTAGCTTTCCCTTTGGTGAACGCAAGCATCAGTCTTGATGACCTTATTGACGTAGGTGATTTTGGAGAAATTGACCTTGATGAAGAAAATATGGTAACAATGGTATACAAGGGTCAGCTCGTTTCCATCCCGGCAAGCAACATTTTTTCTGTAACGGATCAATCACAGGTTATCACTTACGATAATATCGTACCGGCAGGTTCAGAGGGCATGACCTTGCCCCCCAAAGTATTTCTGATAACCTTTGACAATAACGAAATCCTGACCTACATCAGTTTTCTGGAGGGGTTTTTCAGGGTATCGGCACAGGCCAGCCAGCTGGCCCAGGATGGCTACCATCTGGAAGCTACATTCCGTATCCTCAATTCCTATGACAACCAGGGGTTGCCTGTAAATGGAACGGTTTCTTTGGGAAACCCTGCTGAGGTCGATTTAACAGGCAGCAGAATAGAATTTGAAAATCTGGCAAACTTTTTCCTGGTAGAATATCAGCTGTTTATTTCAGGAAATGGCACCCCCGACAACGCCCCCTATACCATAGCGTTCAGCCAGGAAATGACAGGGTTGGAATATGACCTTATCAAAGGATATTTTGATCAGATTAGCTTCCCGGTTGGAAACACCAGCATTGCGCTGAGTCTTTTTAAAAATGCCGCTTTTGGCAGTATGCTTTTTGAAAATCCCACCATTGAATTTACCATTGAAAACTCTTTTGGTGCTGAAATAGACCTTTTTGTGGAAGAATTTTATGCTGCAACCATTCATGAGGAAATTATTCCCGTAACAGGACCGGGGGTTGAGGAGCCCTGGCGTATAGATGCATCACCAACACATCAAACACCCCAATTGACCACCTTCAAACTACTGGACAACACCAACACAAACCTGGCTTATGTAACAGAAAAGTCTCCCAAAAAATTTCATTATGAAGCCAGCGGACTGTTAAATCCTGATGGTTATGATCAACCCACCAACTGGATAAAACACGACAGCCATCTAACCGTCGATGTGGAGGTAAAACTCCCGTTGTGGGGCATGATTAATTTTTTTGAGCTACAGGATACTACCGAAATTTCTGTTAACGACCTACCCGACGAACTGGAATGGGCTGAGCTTAGAATGAATTTTTCCAACGGTTTCCCTTTGAATGTTGAACTTGACCTGATTCTTCTGGATGAAAACAACAATGCCATTGATACGCTGTTTGCCGGGCAGGATAATTTGCTGGATGCTGCATCGGTTAACCCGGCTACAAGTATTTCAGAAGAACCCAGAATTTCCTCCAGGATAGAGCGACTGGATGATACAAAAATCGAGAATCTTCGCAAGGCAACCAACCTGCTCATTCAGGCCAGGCTCAATAGCTACGATAACCAAAACGGCACAACCGTTAAAATTCTGGACACCTACAGAATCGGCATAGACCTGGGAATCAGAGGACAAGTAAAATATGTAGTTGAATTTTAAGGAAATCCGCAACCAACAAACCAATAAAAAAGTCATGAAAAAACACATACACTCATATACCGGAGCACTCCTTTTAGCTGCTGCTATGATTGTTCTGGCATCAGGTGCCGCAAAAGCACAACAGTACCATACAATATACTGGATGCAGGGCATTCCCCAGTCATCTTACAGCAACCCTGGCCTTCAGCCTTTGCCCAACTATTATGTTGGTTTCCCCGGGCTATCATCTGTATACAGCGGTTTCTATAATTCAGGCTTTGCCGTGAAGGACTTATTGAGACAAAATGCTGATGGCTCGTTGTACATCGACGATCAAAATATGCTTTCCAAACTCAAAAACAGAAACTATTTTATCGTCGATATGAACCTGGATATTCTGAGTTTTGGTTTCCGGTATAAGGATATCAATTATCTCTCCTTCAACATCAGCGAAAGAGTCGAAACACGCTTTGGGTATTCCAAAGATTTTATGCGCTTGCTCATTGAAGGAAATGATGGATTCAGGCAGGAAGGGGTGGCCGCACAAATAGGTTCTCCTTCTTTCGATGTTTCCCATTTCAGGGAATATGGAGTGGGGTTTTCACGAAAATGGACCAACGAACTTACCGCCGGTGTCAGAGCCAAAGTTTTGCAGGGAATGTCAAACATCAACTTTAAAAAAACAGACCTCAGCCTTTTTACCGGCCCTGACAATTATGAGTTATTGCTCAACACCAACCTGCTTATCAACAAGTCGTTTCCTTTCACCCTGGCACCCCTTGAGGATATTGGAGACAATGACTTTGAGTTTGAAGAGGAAGACCTCCGCAATTACTTAACGCAGACTGCCAATATGGGATTTGCGGTTGATTTGGGTGCTGTATATCAGCTGGATGAACGTTTTACTTTTGCTGCAAGTATAAGGGATTTGGGTTTTATCAACTGGAAAAGAGATGCAGAAAACTTCCGCGTGCAGGGAGAGGTTGAATTTAAAGGGTTCGACTTTAATGAAGTTTTTGGCAGCGACAACGATACTGACTTTGATGAAACGCTGGACAGCATCATCGATTTGTTTAACCTGCAGGAAACCACCAGTGCCTATGCCCTGATGATGGCTCCCAAATTTTTCGTATCTGCTGCCTACAACCTTACCCCCATGCACAGATTTGCACTACTGGGCAGGGGAGAAGTATTTGCCGGTGGTTTTTATCCGTCAATTACGGCCTCCTACAATTTTCAGCCCATCAACCGTTTTGGTTCAACACTAAGTTACTCAATAATACACGGTAACTACCACAACCTGGGCCTCGGCTTTCATGTTAATATCTGGCCTGTACAGCTTTACGTGGTTGCCGACAATTATTTTCCGGCCCTGCAACCCCATACTTTTCAAACATTCAACATCCATTTCGGACTCAACATAGCGGCAGGATTCAGCTCTCTCAAAGATGGCCCGAAGGCCAGCTTCCGATGGTAACCTCTTTTTACTCCTATTCAAAAGGTTCTTCGGGATATCTCCCTGCAGAACCTTTTTTTTTGCAATAATTATCATATGAAGTGCTGTTGCAAAACCACGGTTTATCCTATCTTTACCTGCTGAAAAACCCATTATAATCATTAAGGTAGGCAAATACCTTTTTTTTGAAAAATATTTCTGTATTTTTGCTCCGTTAACCTCTAATCAACAAACCGACATCCCATGGACATTCAATATGTAGGTGAACACCTGCTCCCCGGCCAGATAGGTCATTTCTCTATCATCATCGGACTTATTGCCGCATTCTTTACTGCTTTTTTTTACAGCCAGGCCTCGCGCGAAAATCCACTGGACAAACTCAAGTGGCGCAATTGGGCGCGATATGCATACTATGCTCACAGCCTTTTTATCGTCCTGGCTTCAGTGCTGTTGATGTATCTGCTGCTCAATAGATATTATGAGTACCGTTACGTATGGGTACATGCAGAAAACAACCTCAGCCTGGGATATCTTGTGGCTGCTTTCTGGGCAGGACAGGAGGGCAGCCTTCTTTTCTGGACTCTTTGCCAGGTGGCAGTTGGCATACTTCTGATAAGATACGCCGGACAATGGGAAAACAAGGTAATGACCATTGTGGGCATATCGCAGGTTTTCATGACCTCTATGCTGCTTGGGATTACTTTTTTCGGGCAGAAGGTAGGAATGAGTCCATTCACCTTGCTCAGGGAGGTGCCTGAGAATGCTGCCAGTGCATTTTTTCAGAATCCCTTTTACCTTTCGCTCATTGTAGATGGTAACGGCCTCAACCCCCTGTTGCGCAACTTCTGGATGATGTCGCACCCCCCTGTTTTGTTCATCGGCTTTGCCATTGCCCTGGTGCCTTTTGCCTATGCCCTTGCAGGATTGTGGCAAAAGCAATATATACAATGGATACGGCCGGCACTGCCCTGGACCAACCTGGCCATCTTTTTCCTGGGAGCCGGGATATTACTGGGAGGCATCTGGGCTTATGAATCGCTCACTTTTGGGGGGTTCTGGGCATGGGACCCCATTGAAAATGCATCACTGGTACCATGGTTGATTCTTGTGGCTGCCCTGCACCTGATGCTTGCAGCACAAAAAAAACAGGAGAATCTTTTCCCCACCTTTTTGTTTACGTTTCTGGCCTTTGTTTTTGTAATCTACAGCACCTACCTGACCCGTAGCGGTGTGCTTGCCGAAACTTCGGTTCACTCCTTCGGCAACGACGGCATGGGAAACCACATCCTTATATACCTTTTCACATTGCTGATTCTCGCAATTGTGGTATTGATAAGACATTACAAAAGACTTCCCTCAAAAGAGAATGAAGAACCCATAAGTAAAGAGTTCTGGCTTTTTATTGCCGCCATGGTTCTCGTACTGTCTGCTTTCCAGATAATTTTCACCACTTCCATTCCTGTATGGAACAAAATTTTCGGCAGCCAGCTGAGTCCTCCAACCAATGTGGTTCACCACTACAATACATGGCAGCTTCCGTTTGCAGTGCTTGTAGCTATTCTTATGGGACTTGCACACTTTCTGAAATGGGGAAAAACCGACATTAAAAAATTCTTTTTATCCTCTGCACTTTCCTTTGGGCTTGCAATGGCAACTACAGTTTTTATTATTTTCTTTTCGGAAGTAAATCAACTGGCCCACAGAATATTTCTGCTTGCCGGACTGTTTGCCCTTTTCTCTTCCATAGACATGTTGTTCAGGTTTCGCAAAACCCTGGCCAATACCCCGGCTCTTATCAGCCATTTGGGTATCGCTCTTTTCCTGGTAGCCATAGTACTGACTTTTTCGCAGAAGGATACCATCTCGAAAAATACTTCAGGGTATAACCTGGGAGAAGCATTCCCGGCCAACGAAAACCTGCTGCTGATTAAGGATGAAATCCTTCCCATGGGGAGCTACTATGTAACCTACAAGGGACATTATAAAGAAGGAGAAGACATTTTTTACCAGATTGATTTTCTCAGGAAAAACAACCAGGGAGAATATTACAAGGTTTTCCGTTCACTCCCTTCCATCAAATTAAACGAAACCATGGGCAACGTTTACAACCCCTTTGCAAAAGTGTATCCGGGCAAAGATATCTTTACCTATATCACTTTTGCTGATGTGGAGAGCCATACAGGACATACCCATGAATCAAAGCTGCTTGAAACCATTGAAATGACCCGGCACGATACCATCAGCTTTGACAACAACCTGTTGGTGCTCAGTGCCATTGAAGCAGTGGACCCCGAAGAAGAGAACGGCAGCATCATCGTGGAAGCCACCATTGATGTAATCACCCATTTTGGCCGTGAGTACAGGGTAAACCCAAGATTTGTATTGCAAGGCAGGTCCATTCATTATCATGATGATAATATCCGTGACCTGGATTACCGTTTCCGCTTCAGCGAAGTGAGTGAGAAACCATTCACGATCATGGTCGAAATCTACCAGGAAGAACCTGAGTTTATCATTATTAAAACCATCATCTTTCCCTACATCAACCTGTTGTGGCTAAGCTGTATCATCATGCTGGTGGGTTTCTGGATGACTTTCAGGAAAAGATGGAAAGCAAGGGAGGCAAAACAAACCCCTTGAAAAATGGCGGTTTTTATGAAAATCAGGTGTATTTCAGCATTGCTGAATTGCAAATAAGAGCATGCCGGTAACACTAAAATCCGTACTTTTGGTCTTTCAACCATACAGTGCAGAAGATGGACAGAATCGAAAAGATTGTACTTCTGGGAGCGGGCAATGTTTCAACACACCTTGGAGCTGCTTTACAGGGAACCGGCAGGCGTATTCTTCAGGTTTACAGCCGCACCATTGGGGCGGCAGAAATCCTCGCACGCAAACTGGATACAGACTTTACCACCGACCTGAATTACATCTATCCCGGAGCAGACCTGTACATCTTTTCCCTGGCTGATAATGCCATGGAAGAAGTGCTGGATAGTTTTCCCCTTAAAGATGTTTTTGCTGTGCACACCTCAGGCAGTTTGCCTGTTGATATTCTGCAAAAAGCGGGGCTACAGGCCGGAGTATTTTACCCCCTGCAAACGTTCTCCAAAACCATTGAGCCTGACTTTTCAAACATCCCTCTTTGCATTGAAGCAAAAACAGAAAAGCACCAACAGATTTTGTATCATCTTGCATCAGAAATAAGCCGGGATGTAAGATTCATCAACTCCAAACAACGGGAAACAATTCATATTGCGGCAGTTTTTGCCTGCAATTTTACCAATCACCTTTTTAGTATCGCGGAGGAAATCCTTGAGAATAAAGAAATTTCATTCGACATTATGTATCCGCTGATACAAGAAACTGTCAGAAAAGCCATGCAGCAAAAACCCTCTCTTGTGCAAACCGGTCCTGCAGTAAGAAAGGATGACAAAATCATACAAAAACATCTAAAACAACTATCAACTTTGCCCGATTATCAGAAATTGTATAATTTTATCTCGCAAAGTATTACACAAAACAGCACAAAGTAAAACCCAACGTATATGTCCAACTACAAAACCTTATTAGCTGACATCAAGACCCTTATTTTTGATGTTGACGGAGTAATGACCGACGGCATTGTCCTTCTGACAACCCAGGGCGACATGCTTCGCACCATGAACGTAAAAGACGGATATGCCCTGCAGCTGGCAATCAAAAAGGGATATCGGATAATTATTATATCCGGTGGTAAATGCGAAGCTGTAAGAGAAAGGTTCGAAGGACTGGGCATAAAAGAAATACACCTGGCCATAGGCAACAAACTGGAAGTTTTTCACAAAATTGTGAAAGAAGACAACCTCGACCTGAAAACCATTTTGTACATGGGCGATGACATACCCGACTACGAAATCATGCGCGAAGTAGGTGTGTCTGCATGCCCCGCTGATGCAGCCGAAGAAATTAAGCATGTCAGCAAATACATTTCGCCGGTGCCCGGGGGAAAAGGATGTGCAAGAGATGTGATTGAACAGGTAATGAAAGTACAACAAACCTGGTTTGATGAAGATGGTTTTCACTGGTAATTCAGCATCTCTGTAAATAATATAAAATTCCTACTCATGCTGGCATACCTCAGACTATTTCGTTGGCCGAACCTGGCAGTAGTGGCTTTGACACAATACCTTGTCAGATATGCCATTATCCTCCCTTTGCTTTCTCAAGGCGGAATAGAACCGGCATTATCCCACATTTATTTTGCCCTGCTGGTGCTCACCACTCTTCTCATAACGGCGGCAGGTTATGCTATCAACGATTATTTCGACCTGCGCGCTGACCGCATCAACAAACCCGATAAAATCGTATTGGGCAAGCACATCTCCCGCAGAACAGCCATCTTTTACCATTCATTGTTTAATGTAGCAGGGGTTGTGCTGGGAGTAATTCTCTCACTTGTGGTTGGCAGCTGGCAACTGGCCTTTATTTTTATCATCATCCCCTTCTTGTTGTGGATGTATTCCATTCGTTACAAAAAGAAATACTTTATCGGCAATTTCATTGTAGCAGTGCTGGCCGCCTTTGTGGTGGCAATCGTGTGGGTTTTCGAGTTTCAGGCCCTCAACGGAGCAGTTGCAGCCGACCCTGCCACCATCAACAGCATCTCCTTCCTGGTAAGATCATACGCCTTTTTTGCTTTTCTTACTACCCTTGTAAGGGAAATTATTAAAGATGCCGAAGACATCAGGGGGGATGCAAAAACCGGATGCAAAACCATTCCCATTGTTTCAGGAATGGGAACTACCAAAAGGATTATCATTTTCTTCAATATTGCACTTATTGCTTTGATCATCGCCATGCAGGTGTATCTTCTCAGAAGGGATTTCGACCTGCTTTTTGTCTACCTGATTTTTGCTGTGCAAGTCCCCTTTATTCTTATGATAAACAAAACAATAAACGCAGCGGAAAAATCAGATTACAACTATCTGAGCAAATTTGCCAAACTAACCATGCTCGGAGGAGTGCTTTCCATGGTGATTTTGTATTTCTATATCCTGGAAGGGTTCAGCATTCTGTAAAACAGATGGATAAAAGCCAAACCTGTCATTATTCTGCAATTCTTCAGCCATTAAAACTTGTCAGTTGATTCATGCATATTTTCAACCAGTTAAAAAACCTTGACCTGATACTGGGCTCCCAGTCACCAAGAAGAAAATCACTACTCCAGGATGCAGGCTTGCATTTCAGAATACAAGCAATTCCTACACTGGAAGAATTCCCGCCAAATCTTGAACCGGAAGAAATAGCAGAGTTTCTATGCCGGCAAAAAGCCGAACCCTTCAGAGACCAGCTAAAAGAGGACAGCATTCTTATTACTGCCGACACCATTGTGGTGAAGGATAATCAAATACTCAACAAAGCTTCTGATGAGCAGGATGCTTTCAGGATGCTTTCTATACTCAGTGGCACTTACCACAATGTAATAACAGGAGTATGCCTGAGTACAAAAGGGCACAGAGAAAGTTTTCACGAAACCACAAGGGTGTACTTTCACCCCCTTACCGATGAAGAAATACATTGGTATATCCGCAACTTTAAACCTTTTGACAAAGCCGGAGCATATGGCATACAGGAGTGGATTGGCATGATTGGGGTAGAAAAAATCGAAGGTTGTTATTACAATGTAATGGGGTTGCCCGTTGCAGCTTTGTTCCGGAACCTCAAAACTTTGCTGCAAAATCATTTTTCTTAACGGTACAAGGATTTTTCTTTTACTTTTGCCGGACCAACTACTTCGCAATCCTATATGAATATTGTTGTCAACACCCAACTTATGCTTTACGGCAAGCTCGATGGCATAGGCTGGTTTACATACGAAACGTTAAAGAGGATTACTGCATCGCACCCGGAACACAACTTTTTTCTGGTCTTTGACAGGAAGCCCTCTCCGCGTTTGCAATTCCCTGAAAACACCCGTATTGTTATCCTCCACCCCCAGTCGCGCCACCCATTCTTGTGGTTTCTGCGGTTTGAAATCTTTATGCCTTTTTTGCTTAAGAAGCTCAAAGCAGACCTTTTTGTTTCTCCCGACGGATGGATGACAACCTTTACCTCTGTACCCTGCGTGCAGGTAATCCATGACCTGAATTTTGCCCACAATCCCGGCGATCTTCCTTTCTGGACGCGCATCTATTGCAACAAGCTGTTTCCGCGCTACGCACGCAAAGCAATACGTATTGCCACAGTAAGTGAATTTTCCAAAAGTGATATTGTCAAAACCTACAACATTCCGGAAGAAAAAATTGATGTAACCCCCAACGGCTGCAACCCCGAGTATACACCCACCAGCGGGGCCGAACAGGAGTTGACCAGGGAGAAGTTTACGGAAGGAAAACCCTTTTTTCTTTACGTAGGAGCCCTTATACCCCGGAAAAACATTGCCAGGATGTTTTCTGCTTTTGACAGGTTCAAAAAACAGGATCAGCAAAGCACAAAGCTTGTGGTTGTAGGCAATAGAAAATGGTGGACCAGTGCTATCAACGAGGCTTTTGAAAAAATGGAATGTAAAGAGGATGTCATTTTTCTTGGTCGTCAGGAAACACCTGAGCTAAGACAACTCTATGCCGCATCCCGGGCGCTGGTATTTGTACCTTATTTTGAGGGCTTTGGCATCCCCATCCTGGAGGCATTCAATTGTGATACTGCGGTGATTACCTCCAACGTAACCTCCATGCCAGAGGTTGCCGCAGATGCCGCCTTGCTGGTTGACCCTTCCAACACTGATGCCATCGCCATGGCCATGGAAAAAATCAGTACCAGCCCAATACTCCGGTCAGAGCTAATAGAAAAAGGACGTGAACGCAGGAAAGTTTTTTCGTGGGATCATACTGCTGACCGACTATGGGATTGCATTATGAAAGCTGCAGAAGAGCATAAAAAAACCGGCAGATAAATTCATCTTCCGGTTTTTTATTTCTTTATGGGCTCAGGATTATCTCCTGTTTCCGAGGAAAATCATTATATAATACAGCAATGTTGCCAGCGAGGCCAAAGCAGCCACAACATAAGTAAGAGCAGCCCATTTGAGGGCGTCTTTTGCACTGCTGTGCTCTTCGCCAACGGTAAGACCGGTATCTCTGAGCCATACCAAAGCCCTGTTGGTTGCATCAAATTCAACCGGCAGCGTGATAAAGCTAAACAATGTAGTGAGAGCAAACATAACAATACCTGCGAGCAAAATCCCGGGATAGGCCTGAACGGTAAAGATACCGATAAGCAGTATCCACTGCATATAGCGTGAACTTACACTGATAACGGGCACCAGGGCAGAGCGCATTTTCAAAAAGGCATAGGATCTTGAATGCTGAACAGCATGACCACATTCGTGGGCTGCCACAGCAGCAGCTGATATGCTACGCCCGCTGTAAACTTCAGGACTTAGGTTTACGGTTTTGTCAAGCGGATTGTAATGGTCGGTCAGTTTACCGGGTGTGGAAATTACCCTTACCCCTTCTACCCCACTTTCGCGAAGCATCTTTTCTGCGATCTCTTTGCCCGAAAGTCCCGAGCGAAGACCTACTTTTGAATACTTGTTAAACTTTGATTTTAACCGATTTGAGACTAACCAGCTAATTAACATGAAAACGCCAAAAATGACATATATTCCCATCATATCTTTAAATATTTAGTTTCTTTTCTTTAATTTCGCACATTACATGACAAAAAGCAAGCCAAGCAAGATTACAGTGACATTGTGTCTGTAGTTAAAAATGGTTAAGCATATTTGCTGTGTATTTTGCAAACTACGTTATAAACAAGAACAGCTTCTGCTTGTTTATTTAATTGTAAATTATTTCCCGCAAACCCATCTAACTATAGCGATCAAAAAATGACTCCTTCAAAAGACCTTCTGAAAAAATTTGGCAAAAAATTCATCAATTCCTTCCTGCAGGGGTTGCTTCTGATTGCCCCATTATCTATTACTTTTTTTGTAATCTATAAATTGCTGGACTGGGTAGATGGGCTTTTACCCATGGAAATTCCCGGACTGGGATTGCTGATTATTGTGGGCTCAATAGCTCTTATCGGATTTGCTGGCTCAGCCGTTATAAAAAAGCCACTGGCTTTTATTTTCCACGGTATCATAGAAAGAATTCCCCTGGTAAAAATATTGTACACTTCCATTTCGGATCTCCTTTCGGCATTTGTAGGGCAAAAGAAAAAGTTTACCGAGCCGGTAATGGTAATTATGAACAGGGAAAGCAACATCAGAAAACTGGGCTTTATTACCGAACGTGATTTAATGAACATCGGTATAAGCAATGATTTTGTGGCAGTTTACCTGCCTCACTCCTATAACTTCTCAGGCAACATGTTTATCGTTCCGGCTGAGAATGTAATACCGGTATTAGCCAATTCGGCTGAATTTATGAAATTTATCGTGTCCGGAGGAGTAACTAAGGTGTGAAACTATCACAATAATTAGTGCTTGCAAGAAAACGCCAATTGCTGCGTTATGCTTGTCTTCAAAACAGTCATTTACGAAAAGTAAACTCCTGTTTTTCAGTCATCGCAAGCCTTGCACTTGACGCTTTCTTATCAAGCATATGTAAAAATGATAAGTTTTCTTGCTGACATTATTTAACATCTGTAATCAAAAGAGCCGGGTAAAATTATTGTCAAAAGATTTATTCTTAATAGCTTTGCCAAAAAATATCAACAACTATGCATAAACCAGTAATATTAGTTACCAATGATGATGGCATCATGGCCCCGGGCATACGCAACCTGATTGCGTTCATGCTGGAAATAGGAGAAGTAGTGGTAGTAGCTCCCGACAAGGGACAAAGTGGCATGGGTCATGCAGTTACTATAACCCAGCCCCTGCGCCTGGAAAAAATCAGCACCGAGGACGAGCACAAGGAATTTAGCTGTAGCGGCACCCCTGTCGACTGTGTTAAACTCGCAGTAAACAAGGTGCTGCACAAAAAACCCGACATCCTGGTTTCAGGGATAAATCATGGCAGCAATGCTTCCATCAATGTAATATACAGCGGCACAATGTCTGCAGCCATCGAAGGTGCCATGGAAGGAATACCCAGTGTGGGATTTTCTCTTCTTGACTACAAATTGGATGCGGATTTTGTTTCTGCCAGGAAATATATTCAACAAATTGTGCGCAATGTTCTGGAACATGGCTTGCCCAAAGGAAACTGCCTAAACGTCAACATCCCGGCAGTAAAGGAATCTCAGATCAAAGGGGTAAGGGTTTGCCGCCAGGCCAATGCCAACTGGGTGGAAGAATTTGACCACAGAAAAGACCCGCGCGGTAAAGACTACTATTGGTTAACCGGTAAGTTTCAATTGCATGAAGATGTAGATGATACAGATGAATGGGCACTGGCACACAATTACATTTCAGTGGTACCCATTCAATATGATTTTACCGCCCACAACCTTATAAGTAAACTTAAAGACTGGAAATTTGATGCTTAAAAAGGACAACTGGATTTTGGGTGTTGCCCTGGGGATTTTACTTCCCCTGGTGGTTTATGGTATAGTATTCTTTGCCATGAACAAATGGGGTCGTATTGACAGCACATTAAACCTCTATTTCATTAAAGAATCTACCATGCAACTGGCAGGTGTATTCGCCAATATGTTTATTTTCAGATACTACATGGTAAACCTGAAATATGACAAAACCGGCAGAGGAATACTATTGTCAACGTTTTTTTATGCAGGGGTATTTGTTTATTTACACGTATTGTAAAAGGCAGACCCTTTCGTTTCCGTTTCTAATCCTGTTTCAATCCCAACGGACACCCTATCATTCAAATTTTTATCACGATGAAGTATTATATCATTGCGGGCGAAGCATCAGGAGATTTGCATGGCTCCAACCTGATCAAAGAAATAAAAAACAAGGATGCTGATGCGCAGTTCAGGGCCTGGGGTGGTGATATGATGGAAAAAGAGGGAGCTACCCTGGTAAAGCATATCAATGAACTTGCCTTTATGGGCTTTGTAGAAGTGCTGCTAAACCTGTCCGCCATACTGGGCAATATCAAACTATGCAAAAATGACATTCTGGATTACCAACCCGATTGCGTCATCTTTATCGACTACCCGGGATTTAACCTTCGAATTGCACAGTTTTGCAAAGAAAAAGGGATAAAGACCATCTATTACATTTCACCCCAGGTTTGGGCATGGAACAAATCGAGGGTAAAGAAAATCCGCAGAGACATTGATAAGATGCTGGTAATTTTACCCTTCGAAAAAGATTTTTATCAGCAATATAACTATAGTGTAGATTTTGTTGGGCATCCATTGCTCGATGCACTCAGAAACCATGTTGCCGGTGAGGAATTCAGCACTTTCACCAGCAAACATGGGCTTCCCGACAAAAAAATCATAGCCCTTTTGCCCGGCAGCAGGAAACAGGAAATATCAAGGATGTTGCCGGTTATGGCCGCTACTGCTTCACAATTCCCCCGGCACCAGTTTATCATTGCCGGTACCCGTGCCCACACACAGGCTTACTACCAGAGCTTTTTGCCAGAAAACACAAACCTCCCGGTAATTTTTGGCGAAACATATGCTTTGCTGCAGCACTCGCACGCGGCTCTGGTAACTTCGGGCACTGCAACCCTTGAAACAGCGCTGATTGGAACTCCCCAGGTGGTCTGTTATAAGGCCGGATATCTTTCTTACCACATTGCCAGAAAACTTGTGGACATTAAGTATATTTCGCTGGTCAATCTTATCATGGATCAGCAGGTGGTAAGGGAAATGATACAGGAAGAGTGCAATACCCAAAACCTGGTTAGCGAGCTGAAACACCTGACAGAAAACAGTGATTTTCGTAAAACCATAATTGAAAATTATGCTATATTGCGCCAGAAATTAGGAGGTAGCGGAGCATCGGAAAAAGCAGCAGATATCATTGTTGATTTTCTTACATAGCAGTATGCCAATAAAGTCTGTATACATTTTTACTTTCATTGTAGTTTTCACCCTTAAGCTATCTTCAGGGCTGAATATTCCTGAGACTATTGATGTAAGGATATTCAGCGGAAACAATATCAGTGAATTTACCTTTATGCCCACCAAAGGGCGGTATCTTATCTGCGATCAAAACCACAATAAGCTTTCAGAAATCTCACCCCTTACCAGCCTGACCATTAAAAGAAACCAGAAAGGGTTTGAAATCCTCCAGGATGATTCGGTTATCTTTTCCGGAAAAAACATTGTTCTGCAAGGGGGATCATTTCAAAATTCTTTTCTCATAGCACCTTCCGGCAACCACCTTCAAGCCAGGATATATGATGGTGATATCCGAATCCGGTATGAAAACAACCAGGTGAATATCATCAATGCGGTTTCTCTGGAAAGTTACGTTGCAGGTACGGTTCAGTCAGAGTCCGGATTTAACCGGCATGAAGAGTTTTACAAGGTACAGGCCATTATTATCCGCACTTATGCATTAAACAACCTCAGGCGACACCAGCGCGAAGGGTTCCATGTGTGCGACCTGGTGCATTGTCAGGCGTACTATGGAAAAACCGTCAACCCCGATATTGTGAGAGCCGTTGAGCATACCAGGGGACAGGTAGTTGTTGACAACCGCTCGGCACTTATCAATACAGTATACCATGCCAATTGCGGCGGACAAACCGTCAATTCGGAGGACCTGTGGCCACATGCCATGGATTACCTGCGAAGCCGCATCGACACTTTTTGCCTTTCTATGCCCGGCGCAAAATGGGAAAAGAGCATATCAATGAGAGAGCTCCGCAGCTTCCTGTCGCAGAAGCACAAGTTTCAGCCCAATGAATCCCAGTGGAGTCAAATCAAAGAGTTAAAGCAAAATTCCCGCATCCATCACCTGGATGCACAACAGGAAGTGCACCTTCGTCATGTGCGCGATCACTTTGGTTTGCGGTCAACCTTTTTTTCTGTCCAGGAGCAAAATGACACCCTTTTCCTTTCGGGCAGAGGGTACGGACATGGCGTGGGCCTCTGCCAGGAAGGAGCCATGAAAAGAGCCGAACATGGCCATTCACTCAGGGAGATTCTTGGATTCTACTATCAGAATTCCAGGATACTTACCCTTGAACCTGAAGTTGTTTTTTAACTGCATAAAACACATTCCTGGTTTTTATTCCTCCACCAGCAGGCCTGTAAGTCTCCCCACCCTTTTTGCAAGACACAAAGGTTCCTTGCTCCCGCTACTATTTTTTATTTGCCATCATTGGGAAAAGGAGAAAATAATCAGTCAAACCCTTGCCGTTAATCGGGTTTTTTTTTAACTTTAGATAAACCTCCCGCTGATTTGTCTGATCTTAAAAAGAGAGCAATGACGCACTACTCGCACATACCTATGGTGAGGATTCTGCTTCCGGTGCTGGCAGGGATAATCTTCTTTACGTACATTGAACACTTTCTGAGCCTGAGAATAATCCTGGTAGTTTTGCTCGCTTTTCTCGCCTCAGGAATCGTCATTTACAAATACCTGCTTTCACGTTTTCATCTGGGTTTTGTATACGGACTCAACGTAATGCTTTTGCTGTTTTTTGCAGGATATGTACTTGCTCAAAGCCGTTACGAACTGCGCAATCCCTCCCACTTCAGCCATCATACAACTGAAGCTTCGATGCTTCATATCAGGCTCATAGAACCGGTGGCAGAAAAAACCAACTCATTTCAGGTTGTGGGGAGGGTTACCCATATCATCAGCGAAAATGGAGTGCAGGTTGTTAGCGGAAAAATCATACTCTGGCTTGAAAAATCCCCTGAAGCTCAAAGCCTTCAGTATGGTGATGTAATCATGGTCGAAAATCATTACCAGGAAACCCGCGAGCCCCAAAACCCCAACTCTTTCAATTACAAACATTTTCTTTCCAGGCAAAACATCTTTCACCAGTCCTATCGCCGGACAGGAGAATGGTATCCTACAGGAAGAAACGAAGGCAACCGCATCGTATCTTCAGCCCATACCATGCGCCAGAAGGCACTGGAAACCCTGGAGGCAAACAATATCAAGGGGCGGGATTTTGCCGTTGCCTCTGCCTTGCTGCTGGGATACCGCGAGTATCTTGACGAGGATCTTCAGCGTGAGTTTGCCGGTGCCGGCGCGATGCACATCCTGTGCGTTTCCGGATTGCATGTGGGGATAATATTTCTGGCCCTTAATGTGATGTTTGGATTTCTAACCCGACTAAGGGGAGGCAAATACATGAAAACTGTTGTGATTATTGCGTTGATTTGGTTTTATGCTGCCATAACCGGCTTTGCACCTTCGGTAATGCGGGCATCTACCATGTTTAGTTTTGTGGCCGTGGGACAAACCTTCCGGCGGTCAACCAACATATACAATACCCTGGCCGCATCAGCCCTGATGCTGGTTATGATTAACCCTTTTATTGTCAGCAGGATCGGATTTCAACTTTCTTATATTGCAGTAATAAGTATAGTTTCGCTTCAACCGCTGTTTTATAAGCAGCTTTACTTCAAAAACAAAATACTCGACCATGGATGGGGCATCATAACAGTATCCCTGGCAGCCCAGCTGGGCACCGGCCCAATGGCCCTGTTTTACTTCAATCAGTTCCCCAATTATTTTCTCCTGACCAATCTTATTGTTATCCCTTTAACGGGTCTTATCATCAAAGGGGGATTGCTTTTGTTTTTTAGTGCCCCGGTGGCTTTTGTCTCTCAATACTTTGGCATTGTTCTGTCATGGATTGTATGGACGCTGCATACCGCCGTAAGGATGATCGAAGGTCTGCCGGGCTCAACCGCCAACAGCCTTGTCATTGGCTTCCATGACAAATTGCTGATTTTCATTTTGATATCTGTAGCAGGTTTGGTATGGATGAAAAAACAGAAAAAACTGGTGCTGTTGCTGATGGTAGGTCTGCTGTTGCTAAGCACTTCCTTCAGTACAAGGCATTTCGTCAACCAAAACAGAAAACAGTTGGTAGTCTATCATGTACCCAACGGAACGGCAGTAGATATTTTCCACCAGGGCAACTGTTACTTTTATGGATGCGAAAATGTGCTCAACAACCCGGGTACTATCCTTTTCAACGTTCGGGATCACCGACTCAAAAGCGGCTTCAGGGCTTCTGAACCCATTTTATTATCAATGGAAGAATGGGAAGACCAAAAACTTTTTGTACGCAACGGTTTTATCAATGTTGCGGGGCATTCAGCCCGAATCATTGATGGTCAGCTTGAATTGCCCTCGCAGCGGTTTTTTCCTGATACACTTGACCACCTCATTATCCGGGGCAACCCACGCTGGAGCCTGTCAAACCTTATGGATGTGTTGCCTGCCCGCACCATTGTTTTTGACAACTCAAACCATCTGCGCCACCACAGGCGGTGGAAGGAGGAGTGCGACAGCCTGGGCATCAACTGCTGGAGTGTGGCATTGCAGGGTGCGTATGTTTATAACTTTGACAACAAGCAGAAAAGCCGTCTGATAAGCTGGAGTGCAAACCGTTGATCTAAAGGTTTCTTTTTTATCAGAAAAATATACGGGTTTACTCATTCCTTGTTTGATGGCCCCTGGCTATACTCCAATTTATTTGAACTACATTTCTATCCGGCACACATCTGAAACTTCACAAACCTCAGGAATCACTTATATCGCAGGCGATATTTTTTAAAATTTACTGCCTTTATGTTGGTGGTGGTAATTTGTTTTTAACTTTACCCTTATGGAATCAACAAAAAAACTCAACTGGGCGTATAATGTGAAAACAAACTGGTTTCGCAACCTTTTAAGAATTGTATTGGGTGCCGCACTATTTTACGCCGGCATTGCTCACCTTACATTTCAAAGACTGGAGTTTACTGCCCAGGTTCCCAACTGGGTCCCTTTGTCCACCGACCTGGTAGTTGTTCTGTCGGGGGTTGTTGAAATTATCCTGGGTATGGCATTGATTCTTTTACCGAAGTGGAAAGCTTTGACCGGGTGGATCGTAGCGGTTTTTTTCGTGTTGATTTTCCCGGGAAATATTGCACAGTTTATCAATCAAATTGATGCTTTTGGTCTTGATACAGATCAGGCAAGATTCATCAGATTATTCTTTCAGCCGGTTTTGGTAGCATGGGCTTTATGGTCAACAGGGGCGTTTTCATCGTATATAAAAAAAATATACCGCAATTAGCCACCTTCGATCTTTTATACTTAAGACCCTTGATGCCGGAGCTTTCCTGTTTAAAAAAACCGCTTCCCTTGCTAAATAAACCATTACAGGTACTCTTTGGTATTTAATTTCAGTATTATCCTACATGAGGTTTTTCGCCGGCAACCCCACTAAAACAGCCTTTTAACATCAATACATGAAGAGCTGAATCATTTTTTTCACAAAATAAATTCTATTTTTGCGTTACCATGGCATGGTTTTTACGTATCAATGATACACTAACCCAAAAACTTTACCCGATGAAGTACATTCTTTTACCCTTGATAGTTGCCTTTATAGGCTTGACGGACATCCAAAGCCAGACAGTACGGGATTTTGCGCGCATGGCAAAAGCAAAGATGGAGCTGGGGGATTACAAAGGTGCCATTGATGATTTTTCGGCCATCATTCGCTTGCAACCCGAGTATGAGATGCTCTACCAGGCGCACTTTGGCCGTGGATATGCCAAATTCCAATCCGGTGACTTTGAAGGAGCCAAAACTGATTTTGATCGGGCCATTCGAATCTACCCCAATGATGCGGAAGTTTTTTTCTGGCGTGCCTATACCAAGTATCGTCTTCGTTACAGGGCAAGCAGTGAAATTGCCGATTACAACAGGGCCATCCTGCTGCGTCCGGATTATGCAGAAGCCTATTTTAACAGGGGCCAGGCCAAGATCAAAAATCGTCAGCTGCGTTCGGGTTGCATCGATTTAAAAAAAGCTCTGGAATTGGGATATGAAGAGGCCGAAACCCATGTAAGAATCCACTGTGGAGGACCCTGAAACCAACAGGATGATTACCGGCGTATCCTTGCCCGTAACTGCAACCGCTGACCCGGTTGGGGCTCTGACCCCGGTTCCATGGAATTTCTCCTGTACAACATTCTGAGGCGAATACCATGTTTTTGAGAAATATCAAGCATGGTTTCACCTTGCTGCACTACATGCCAGTTCTGACTGGCATTTCTTCTTTTAGGCTGCAGGTAGACAATTTGCCCTTCGGTGAGCCTGTCACTTCTTTCCAAATCGTTATAGCGATATATTTCCCAGGCCCAAACACCCAGCTCATCAGCCAGTGACTCGGGAGTGTCTCCTCTGCGGGCATAAACATAGCGTATCCGGTTGTTTTCAAGCACTTCGCGTCCAATACCCACAGACGGAAAATCTTCGGATCCGCTTTGCCGGGTGCGGCCTGATGCAACCGGGCGCTGTGCCGGGCGTTGAGTAGCCGCGGGTTTATAGTCGCCACCAGCTATCACCATGCGATCAAATTCATACAGGCTGTTCCTTTCAATCACACCAATCAACAACTCGGGATAACGCGGATTGGTGGCATATCCGGCCTGCCGCAGACCTCTTGCCCAGCCCTTGTAGTCGGTTACATCCAGTTCAAAAAGGGAAGCATAGCGCGGCCTGCCGGTCAGAAATTCCGAATGGTCTCTGAAAGACTGCAAAGGATCATCATAGGCACGAAAACACTCATCGGGTTTGTCGTCATCTTTGTAAAAGGTACGGCCCTGCCAGCCATGGCATTTGATACCAAAATGATTGTTGGCAACCACTGCAAGATCACTGTTACCGAAACCTGACTCCAGTATCCCCTGCGCCAGTTTAATGCTCGCAGGAATGCCATGCATGCGCATCTCATCCATGGCAATACCCTGATAGTTTTCAATGTATTCAGAAAGGCTTAAACCTCCCTGCGACAGGGTTTTGCCGGGGTAAAAAGTTACAACCAAAAAAACAAGAAAGAAAATAACAGTCTGAGAGTAAAACCGGAAAGTATGGATCATAATGTATTGCTATTCGGGTTTAGATGTAAGCGATTCAACTGAATCATAAATAAAAAAACAATATAAATTGTTTTATCACGGGCTGATTTTTTGGATGCCTTTGATGTGGCAAACCTAGTTATTTTTTTCAAAATATCCATCAGCCAATTTACTTTCTATACTTTTGCATGTAAAACTGCAGCTAAACAAGCAACACTTCATTCATTATCAAATAACGATGGAAGCAATTAAAAAGTATTTTTCCCATTTGGATTCAACCCAGATGGCAAAGATGGAACAACTATTCCCGCTCTACCAGGAGTGGAATCAGAAAATCAACGTGATTTCGCGCAAGGATATGGACAACTTTTACAACAACCATGTGCTGCACTCGCTGGCCATAGCAAAAATAACAACCTTTGCTCCCGGCACCCGAATCCTGGATGTAGGCACAGGAGGTGGATTCCCGGGCATTCCGCTTGCAATAGTATTTCCTCAATGCAGTTTTTACCTGCTCGACTCCATCGAAAAAAAGGTAAAAGTAGTAAGAGAGGTGGCCAGCTCCCTGCAACTCGACAATGTAACAGCCTTACGAGACAGGGTTGAAAATGCAACCGGTCAGTTCGATTTTGTTATCAGCAGAGCCGTAACTACCCTGCCCAAATTTGTGGAATGGACCCGGGGTAAAATTTCAAAAAAACAAAAAAATGATATTCCCAATGGAATCCTTTACCTGAAAGGAGGTGATTTTATGGAGGAGCTAAACCAGATCAATCACAAGATCAGGCTATATGAAATCTCCGGCTTTTTCGAAGAAGAGTTCTTTGAAACCAAAAAGATTGTGCATTTGTATTGATAACCTTTCTCATAAAAAGCAGCCCTGCCACAACTACCCCTTCTGCTTTTTTTAAATGGTTTTGCCATGTTTTTGGGAAAAATTTCATTAGGTTTGTAATCAATATTCAGAGGCAAATAATTGATATTCCATTTTAAGGCATGCACAAAGAGGCAGGATATTTCCAAAAGAAGAAAAGCCTGGCGACAAAATGGCGCCCACAAAAGACAATGAACCAAAGGAGTGAGCACACGAACACCAATAATAATAAACGATAGCGAGCAACAAGGTGTAAGTGGATTCCATTCAGCAACTTAAATCAAATTTATTCGAATAAAACACTAAAATAGCAATACATTATGGAAAAGAAACTAACTGATTTGGCATTACAGCCTCTATGGACCTACTTTGCTGAAATATGCAATATCCCCCACCCTTCCAAAAAAGAAGAGAAGATTATTGAATACATGAAAAATTTCGGAGAAAACCTTGGACTTGAAACCGTGGTAGACGAAGTGGGAAATATTGTTATCAGAAAACCCGCCACCGCGGGATTTGAGAACCGCAGCACCATAATTCTACAGAGCCACCTGGATATGGTTCCCCAAAAGAACAACGATACAGAGCATGACTTTGATAAGGATCCTATCCAGCCCTATATCGACAATGAATGGGTAAAAGCGCGAGGCACCACCCTGGGTGCTGACAATGGTATTGGAGTAGCTACAGCCATGGCAGTGCTGTCTGACAATACCCTTAAACATGGCCCCATTGAAGCACTCTTTACCATAGATGAAGAAACCGGCATGACGGGAGCTTTTGCACTGAAAGAAGGCTTACTCAAGGGAGACATTATGTTAAATCTTGACTCTGAAGACGAGGGAGAGTTATATATCGGATGTGCCGGTGGAGTTGACACTACAGCCGTTTTCCCTTATAAAACAGTAAACGTTGTTGGTGCTACTGAGGCCTGGAAAGTTGAAGTAAAAGGGCTTAAGGGCGGACATTCCGGCCTGGACATACACCTGGGTCGTGGCAATGCCAATAAAATCCTTACCCGCATTTTGTGGCAGGCACACCGTGAATTACAGTTGCAAATCAGCACCATTGATGGCGGAAGCCTCCGCAATGCCATCCCGCGTGAAGCAAGTGCCCTGGTGGTTGTACCCAAAGAAAACCAGGATAAGTTTGAAAGCATGGTAAAAACCCTGAGCGCAAGAATTAAAAATGAGCTCAAAAACATGGAGCCTGACCTTGCCATTCAGCTTGTCAAAACCGACATCCCTAAAACAGTAATTGACGCAAATGTAACCAGCCGAATGCTCAACGGAGTGTATGCATGTCCCAACGGAGTAATCCGTATGACAGATGATATGCCCGGCGTGGTGGAAACCAGCACCAATCTTGCCATAATAAAATCTGACGGTGAAAAGATCGAAATCTGCACCTTGCAGAGAAGTGCGGTGGACTCGGCCAAGGATGACTTGTGCAATATGATACGCAGTGTTTTTGAAATGGCCGATGCAGAGGTTGAGCACAGCGGATCCTACCCGGGATGGAAGCCCAACATGAATTCTCCTATTCTCAAGACCATGAAAAATGTGTACCACAGCAAGTACGGGAAAACGCCCGAGGTTAAGGTGATTCATGCCGGCCTTGAATGTGGCATTATCGGTGGGGCCTATCCCAATCTCGACATGATCTCATTCGGACCCACCATCCGCAATCCTCACTCTCCGGACGAGAAAGTCAACATCGAAACTGTTACTCTTTTCTGGGATTTCCTTAAAGAGACCCTTGCCAATGCACCCGCAAAATAATCCATCTCTTCAAGTGAGATTCAGCGAGGTTTGCCTGACAATAGTATAGGATTCTGATTAACTCTATCCAACCTGATTGGCAATTCTGCAAGGTTTTCCGGCAGAATTACCAGTCAGGTTTTCTTCTTTGTTGTTTTTGTTCTGACTTTTGTTTTTTGACCTCAAACCTTTTTTGCCTGCTCCGCCGGCTGGGCTTGGTAGGTATCCTCTTTTTTACGGGTCTGAAAGCATCGATTATCATCCCGCGAAAGCGGTCAACACAGTCTTCACGGTTCCTCAATTGAGACCTTGTTTTTTCTGAAACTATTATCAGCTCCCCAACATTCGTCATTCTTGACGAAAGTTTTTCTTTCAAAATCTGCTTCTCTTCATGGGTAAGCAAGGCTGACCCCAGCACGTCAAACCTGAGTTCTACTCTCGTGTTTACTTTATTAACATGCTGTCCCCCTGCTCCACTGCTCCTGGAGGTGTGAAAATTGCATTCGACAAGAAGCTTTTCGGGAATAGGTCCGTGGTACATAATGAAATAGTTACAACCGTTTTACTAAATGTTTTATTATTCAAAATTAAATAAGATTGCTTATAAAACAAGGCTAAGACAAAGAGTTTGTCAAATCTTTTCAAAATCACTCCAACTGATTTAAACACTGTATATCAGCAGATTACAGCACCCCTGCCACTATCATCCCTACAGAACATCTTTTTAATTGAAGAAAACAACCGACTAAGTTGTTCTTTATTGCTTTCTGTCTGCATATGTGTATTTTTCAAACCATGACATAAAAAAACTTTGTAGCTTTATCAAGAAAATCAAATACTGATACGTGAATCGATTTCTGATAAGCATCCTTCTTTTTTGGGTTTCTCTTGGGGTAGAGGGGCAGGGGCAAACGCAGGTTTTACCCCTTGAGTCTGTGCAATGGGATGAAGAAACAGCGAACATCCCTTCTGCCACAACAGGTATCGAAGGAGCAAATATTTTCCTGAAGCATGCAGAACAAATTGCTGATCCACAGGAAAAACTGGAATATCTTATAGAGCAATGCTGGAAAAACCGCAACTCGCAACCAGAGCTAGCTCTGCAATTGGGATTGAAGGCGATAGAGCTGGCAGACAGCCTGAGAGATCATTATAACCATGTAAAGGCGCATAGCTTTACAGGGGTAGCTTATCGCTTGCTTGGAGACTACAACAATGCTATTGAACTGTTTTTCCGGGGCCTTCATTTATCAAGAAAATACAATATTCCCCAACAGGAAGGCTATGCTTACAACAACATTGCCAATCTTTATATTTACATTGAGTTTTACACGCAGGCACTTGAAAATCTTCAGCCTGCCATGGAAATAGCCAGAGAAATAGGAGATAAGGAGATGCTTTCCTACACTTTTTTAACCATGGGCCGTGTACTGATGCATCTTGACCGAATCGATGAAGCCATTGAAAGCATCAACCACGCGCTTGAAATCAGAAAAGAAACAGGAAATGTTCCTGGTCAGGCTGTATGCTATAAATACCTGGGAGACATTTATTTCAATCGTAATGATTTTCCTTTGGCCAGCAACAACTATACACTCGCTCTTGCCAAGGTAAGCAAGCTACAGGATAAACATTTGTATGCCAATATTCTGTTAAAACAATCTCAGATTTACTGCCAGGCAGAAAACTTCTTTTCCGCGGCTCCCCTGGCCAAACAATCTTTGGACATAGGCAGGGAAGTAAACTCACGGCTGCTCATACATGACGCATTAAGGGTTTTATCCAAAGTAGATATTCAGCAGGGAAGATATGTTTCTGCAACGCAGAGGCTCAATGAGATGAATTTGTATGCAGACACGCTCTTTAACCAGCAGCTGTCTGAAAAGGTACTCAGCATGGAATTTCAGCTTGAAAGACAAAAGCAAGAGGCCGCCATTGACATTCTGAAGAAAGACAAGGAAATACAGGACTTAAAATTCAGCAGGCAACGCTACCTGAATATCGGACTCATCGTATTTGTTCTGTTCCTGACTGTTTCGGGCAGTATACTGCTGATTTTGATGCGGAAACTCAACGAAAAGAACAAACTTCTTTTGTCGCAGAAGGAAGAGTTGAAACAAACCAATACAGCAAAAGACAGGATGTTCATGGTTATCGGGCATGATTTGCGCGGGCCTGTATGGAACCTCAGGGCCCTGATTGAGTTACTAAAAGAAGAACAGGATACTCTTCCCAATCCGGATATGCAGGAAAATTTCAGTGCCCTTTCCAGGGCCGTTCAGTCGGTAAGCGATTTACTGGAAAACCTGTTATACTGGGCCAGGTCGCAGGACGGAAAGATTACATTCAAACCCGGGCCTACCGACATTAAACACCTTACCACCAAAAGTATAGAGCCTTACAAAGCCTGGGCTGAGGTCAAAAACATCTCCATTGATTTACAAACAGACATGAAAGCCACCATGGTCAATGCAGATGAAAACATGATACAAACCGTAATAAGGAATCTGTTGTCCAATGCTATCAAGTTTTCATTTACCAAAGGGGTGATCACCATTTCCCTGACCGAACAGGAGAACCATTGCAGGTTTTCCATTAAGGATATGGGGATGGGAATAGGGCAGGATCAAATTGACCAGATTTTGAGCAATGAAACAATTCCATCCACCAAGGGCACTGGAAATGAGATAGGATCCGGTATAGGGCTTGGGTTGTGCAGAGATTTTGTTATCAGGCACGGGAGCGAAATACATGTTGAAAGCTCGCCGGGTAAAGGAACCCACTTCTTTTTTGACTTACCGCTGATAAAAAGACCCTGACAGCAGCAATCTCCCCGGCCTGCAGCACCCATGACAGGCAACTTCCTGCCTTTACTACCCAACTTCTTTCAAAAACCAAAACATCAACCTGCTAACAAACAGAGCATTGAAAAATATATTGTAAAAAAATAAGAAAATGGCTTTCATACAGCATTTTTTTTCCTACTTTTGCCCTCAGAATTTCAACAGCATAATGTTCTTTGTAAAACGGGGGGGTTCCAGAGCGGTCAAATGGGGCAGACTGTAAATCTGTTGGCTTTCGCCTTCGGAGGTTCGAATCCTTCCCCCCCCACT
>RECE01000027.1 GCA_007694165.1 Bacteroidota bacterium | reverse complement strand
AAGGAATACGAATAAAACAGTAGTGATGGTTAATTTCATGCTTTTTATCAATTAAGTTTTGGGTTCATAAAAGAAAATAAGTTACAAACAAAGGTGACCCTATTTCGCCTGCTTTATGTTACAGAAATCCGGCAGGTTGTTACAGATATCACATATTCTGTCGACTGAGGTAAAGAGCTAATCTTTGAGGCCATTTGCTTTGGAGGGATGATGGTTAAGAAAGAAAACTTACTTCTCATGAAGGTTTTGAAGCTACTTTTTATAGTGCATAACAAAATAATTATCAGGTTCCGGGCAAAAATCCATTTAGTTTCAAATGAAACTAATATCTTTACCCAAAAAAGTTTATGCACAGAAGAGACTTTTTAAAATTTACCGGACTGGCCAGTGGAACCCTTGTATTGGGAGGGGCTGCGGCTGCCGGTTACATGTCGGGCGCCGACAAAACCGGAAACACAGGTTGGGGAAGAGCTCCGTATGCCAAAGACCAGTTTTTCAACCGGAAACCCTTTTTTGTCACAACGCCAACATACGAAAAAGTGGGCACCCCTCAACGTATTCAATACCTTGACAACCTGTTCAGAAGAAACGGAGAACTGGGAATGCATATCCGCTCGCTGGGAGAAGGGGGATTAGAAAGGGTAAAAGGAGAAGGCATCTCTTCACTACCCCAGGAATTAAAGGCATACTATACTGAACACCCCAGCGCATTTGAGGAGTTTTTTCTCACCCGTGAAAGTGCCCAACAACAAAGGGAGAGATGGCCGGAACACCGAAACCAGTACCTGCTTGCCGAAGCCTGGTCCAAAGCTCATGCAAGCCCGCTAAGGGGGCCCGAAGCTTACCCGCCTCAACCCCAGGGCCCACCGGAGGAGTGGGATTTTGAGGGTGTAAACCCAGACCCCCTAAAACTCAAATCACCCCAACATGGGTCGGAATTGATCAAAAAAATCACCCATACTTTTGGTGCTACACTGGTGGGTGTAACCGCTATAAAAGAGGAATGGGTATACCAGGGAATTTTGCGGGGTGTAGGAAAAACAAACTTTGCCAAACCTGCCCACTGGAAAAACGCCATTGTATTTGCCATTCCCCATGAGTGGGAATCCTTTTATGCCAATCCCACCTATGGAACTTCCTATGAAGCTTATACCATGCTGCGTTTCATTGCTGGTAAGCTGGAAACCTTTATCAGGGAAATCGGTTTTTCTTCCCGTTCGCATGTACCTCCCAACAGTTACGATTTAATCATCCCTCCCCTGGCCATCGATGCCGGCCTGGGAGAGCAGGGTCGCCATGGCGTGGTTATTACACCCGAACTTGGAGCCAATACGCGTTTGGCAGCAGTATCTACTGATATGCCGCTGGAGGCGGATAATCCTGTGGATTTGGGCATTATGAAGTTTTGCAACAAATGTAAAATCTGCGCAGAGGAATGCCCCAGCGGTGCCATCAGCTTTGACGATAAACCCACGAAAGTAATCAGAGGCTACCGTCGCTGGTGCACCGACCAGGACAAGTGCTTCAAAGCATGGAACCAGGTGGCCACCAGCAGTGCAAGAGGTTGCAGGGTATGTCTGGCGGTATGTCCTTACTCACGCAAAAACAACTGGATACACACCTTTGCCCGGGAGCTGGATCCCAGGGACCCCACCGGTTTTACAGCATCGGCCATGCTTGCCATGCAAAAGCAGTTTTTTGATTACCCGGGCGGAAGCCAATACCTGCCACCCCCCGATGGCAACAATAAAACCTACGGCAAAGCGCCTGACTGGTTGCGCACTGAAGAATGGTTTGACTTTTAATCCTAACGATATGTTCCCTTATTCAACAATTTTACAACCCCTTTTCTGGATGAGCATGGGAGTCCTTATTGCTCTGTTTTTCACCGGACTGAGGTATTGGCTAACAGATTCCGGCATTACGATGAACTGGTGGAAATGGCTTATCCTCTCTGCATGGTTTCTTTTCCTTGCTATCACTGTTGCGGCGGCATTCACCCTTATGGGAGAAGGAGAAGGGACTGCAGGCAAACGCTTCCTGCTGTTTTTCAGCATTGTGCTTTTGCTGGCAGGAAGCGGTATATGGAAGGTATTAAAAAAAGCTTAGCATGCAGAAAAAGCTAAAGGAAAAACTGGTCATAACAGGGATACTGTTGCTACTGTCTGCGGCGTGGCTGCTGGGCAGCCGTTATCATGCCACAGCATACCAGGTAATGGCTGAGGAGTTCCTTCATAGCTCGCCCTACCATGCCTCAAGGGTGAATGATATCAAATGGGAGTTAACGGACAGTCTGGGCCGCAACGCAGGTTTCGCATACCTGAGTAAAGGTTCGGGATATAGCGGAGATATTATCCTGCTCACCCTTACAGATAATGACTTTCGCATAACCCATAACAGGGTATTGGACCATTCAGAAACCTATTCCTACTATCAGAAACTCCATCAGCAAAACTTCTTCGAAAACCTGAAAGGTAAACATGCAGCCATAAGCCGCCAGGCAAACTCAGTTGACATTATCAGCGGGGCTACGGTATCATGCATGGCAATAATACAGGCCATAGAAGCAAGCTACCTTAAAGCAGAAGGACAAAAGAGACAAGGACTGCAAATGGTGGCTCCGGGATGGAAGGAAGCACTGCTATTATTGCTTTTTATCAACGGCATCGTATTGTTGAAAACCTCTAAACCCCGCTTAAAGAAGAGGATTTTGTGGCTATCCCAATTTACTTCTGTGGTTTTTCTGGGCTTCTGGCTCAACAGTTATCTTACCCTCACACAAATCAATGCCCTGATGCAGGGCCACCTGCCTCTGAGCAGTGGAGGACTATTTCTGGCAATATTGCTTGGTGGAAGCATCCTTATTCCCTTATTCACCGGGAAAAACCTTTACTGCCAAACGGTATGCCCATTCGGGTCAGCACAACGGATTATCGGTCTGCTGGGCCATCCCCGTGCTTTCAGGCCTTCCTGGCATCATAAGCTCAAATATCTGCAATGGGCCCTTACCCTCGTGGCTCTTTCAATGGCCCTGGCCTTTCGAAATCCGGCTATTTCTGATTATACCATCTTTGATAATTTTTTCCGAATTGGCGGCCCGTCGTTTCTGGTGGCCGTAACCATTATCACCTTGCTGGTTTCTCTGGTGGTAAGCCGCCCATGGTGCCATTTTTTATGCCCTCTGGATGGAATTTTCAGGTGGCTCAAACTCATTCATTTAAACCTTCAACTAGTATGGAAAAGCACGCCAAAACCCAAAAGAAGGATATCGTGATCTCTTTTATCATCATCTTTTGCATAGTTCTTATAAGTATACATTTATTTCAACAGCCGGGCATGTAGCAATGAAGGGATGTCTCCAATTTATGAACAGATCACATCATACAATCAGCAATCATCACTTTTTATTATCTGTTAATCCAATAAGATTGTGAGATAAATCAGAAATATTTATTTGAAAAATGTAATTTAGTAGAACGGAAATCTGAAAAAATGACCAAAATCCAAAATCTTACACTCTGGGTGACAGAATTCACGGACGAGATGTTTCAATGGGCTTACCACAAAACCTCCTCAGAAGAAATGGCCCACGATCTGGTGCAGGATACTTTCCTGGCTGCCACAGAGAAATATGAGAATTTTCAGGGAAAAAGCACACCCAAAACCTGGCTTTTTGCCATTCTCAACAACAAAATTGTTGACCATTACCGGA
>RECE01000028.1 GCA_007694165.1 Bacteroidota bacterium | reverse complement strand
CCCAAATCAGGAATACACTTTTACGTCGATTTCATTTCGCAGCACCATGTATCCGCTTTGCGCCAGTGCCTGCATCTCATTTTCGCCCGGGTATACGGCAATTTGCCCCAGGTGCTTTACCCTTTGCGATATTTCATCGACGATGATACGACTGTAGGCAAGTCCTCCTGTGAGTACGATACCATCTACCTCACCCATGAGCACAGCGCTCATAGAGGCTATTTCCTTAGCCACCTGGTAAGCCATGGCTCTGTATACCAGTTCGGCTTTCTGATCCCCTTCGGCAATCCGTTTTTCTATGGTGAGGGCATCGCTGGTTCCCAGGTAAGCTCTCAATCCACCATTGCCACAAACCTTGCGGATCATCTCCTCTTTGGTAAACTTTCCTGAATAGCACAGGCGAATGAGCTGACCAACGGGCAGGCTGCCACTGCGCTGGGGCGACATGGCGCCATCGCCGGCAAGGCCATTGTTTACATCCACTATTTTCCCCTGGCGATGAGCACCTATGGTAATGCCGATTCCCAGGTGAGCCACAATTACATTGACTGTTTCATATTCCTTTCCTATGGCAGCAGCAAAGCTTTTGGCCACTGTGCGCTGACTCAGGGTATGCAGAATGCTCTTTCGGGAGATATCAGGGATGCCGGAGATTTTTGCTATGTCATCCATTTCGTCCACACTTGGGGGCTCAACCACGATAGCCTGGATTTGACTGCCGGATTGACCGACAATTGCGCTGGCAATGAGCACCCCCAGGTTGGATTCATGATCGGCCATGGGGCGGGACAAATCATTGAGCATTGCCTCATTTACCTCGTACACACCCCCATCCATGGGTTTGATGACCCCGCCTTTGCAGGCAATAAGAGTAATTTTGCTGATATCAACATCTGCCTTTTTCAGTTCATTCAATACAATTTCCTTGCGAAATTCCAGCTGATCCATTACGGAAGAGAACTCAGCCAGTTTTTCCCTGGGATGTTTGATGATATTTAAGAAGATTTGCTCCCTGTTGGAATGGACAGAAAGCTTGGTGCTCTTCACGGCTGTTTTCAGGCATAGAATTAAATCGCTCATATTTTCTGGTTTGCGGGATGAAAGAAACGGTTTGTTTAACAAGTATAGCTATCAAAGATATTAAATTTTCACATAAAACCCACACCCTGATAAATTAACTTCGCATATGTTTATTTTGAAGTCAATTGAGTACATTTGAATAAACAAACCCCAATGCCCATGAACCGACCACGATCCAAAACCGGCCTTTCTCCGGGAAGCCTGATTTTTGTAGGCCACCGAAAAACCGATCAACCTGCCATAGACATTATGGCCTATAATCCCGGTGAACTCAAAGAATTCCGGACCGACAAACCGGAAGATACCTTCGCACTGAAAGATGAGGCTGTCATTGCCTGGATAGATATCAAAGGGGTGCATAGCGAGGAACTTGTTGCCGCCTTAGGAAATCACTTTCAAATCCACTCTCTCGTACTGGAAGACATCCTCAATACGCGGCAAAGGCCTAAAATTGAATATTATGATGATTATATTTTCCTGGTATTGAAAGTACTGAATTGGAACGACAAAAGCAAAACCATTGAAAACGAACAAATCAGTCTCATTATAGGGCCCAATTACGTGCTGTCCTTCCAGGAACGGGAAGCAGACATTTTCGATCCGCTGCGGGCGCGTATCCGCAAAGGGAAAGGGCGCATTCGTACCATGGGCTCCGATTACCTGGCCTATGCCATGATGGATGTTGCCATCGACAATTACTTTCTGGTGCTGGAAGCCATTGGTGATCATATGGAAATGCTGGAAGAAAAATTGCTGATACACCCAGACCGGAACATCCTCAAAGAAATCTATGTATTGAAACGTGAGAACCTGCTGTTGCGCAAGGCAGTATGGCCTTTGCGGGAGGTCGTTTCGCAACTTGACCGCTCCGAATCGCCCCTGATCAAGAAGAAAACCCGCCCCTTCCTGCGCGACTTGTATGATCACACCCTGCATGCCATCGACACGGTAGAGACTTACCGCGACATGACCTCAGGATTGCAGGAGTTGTACCTTTCTACCCTGGGCAACAAAACCAATGATGTGATGAAAGTGCTCACCATCATTGCCACGATTTTTATCCCGCTCACCTTTGTGGTGGGAATTTACGGGATGAATTTCGACAACATGCCCGAATTGCACTGGCAGTGGGGATACTTTGCCGTGCTGGGTTTCATGGGATTGATCTCACTGGGAATGCTATGGTTTTTCAGGAGGAAAAAATGGTTATAAAACAATTGAAATGCTGCAAGCTTTACTATTAATAGCCGGACTTATTCTTCTTGTTTACGGAGCGAGTCTGCTGGTAGACAGTGCCTCTGCACTGGCAAAAACCTTTCATGTTCCAGATATTGTGATAGGGCTCACCATCGTGGCCTTTGGCACTTCGGCTCCTGAACTGTTAGTAAATGTTTATGCCGCCATTGAGCAAAGTTCAGCCATTGCCCTGGGCAATGTGGCAGGAAGCAACCTTTTTAATGTGATGCTTATCCTGGGAATATCAGCAGCTTTTTACCCTATTACTGTAAAAAGCAGCACCACCTGGACAGAAATCCCACTGGCTTTGCTTTCGGCACTGGTGTTTTTGGTAATGGCCAATGATGCTTTTCTTGACCCGGGAACAAGCTCCCTGATCAGCAGAGCCGACGGTATTGTGTTGTTGCTGTTTTTTGCCATTTTCATTGCCTATAATATTCATCTTGCAATAAAAGGTGATACTTCTGAAATTCCCACAGTGAAAATAATGAGCAAATGGAAATCCACATTGTTGCTTTTGGTGGGTCTGGCCATGCTCATTGCCGGAGGACGCATGATGGTGGGAGCGGCCATTCAGATGGCAGAGTTTTGGGGAATGTCGGAACGTCTTATCGCGCTTACCATTATCTCTGTGGGCACCTCACTACCCGAGCTGGCCACCTCCATTGTAGCAGCGTTTAAGAAAAATACCGATATTGCCATCGGAAATGTTGTGGGCAGTAATATTTTCAATGTTTTCCTCGTTCTGGGAACCACTGCCGTAATAAGTCCGGTAACCATACCCGCAGGAGCAAATATTGATCTCCTGCTCAATGTTATTGTAAGTTTTATGCTGTTTGCTTTTATCTTTACAGGAAAAGGACGCCGCATAGACAGAGCTGAAGGAATCATTTTCCTTGCCATGTACATAGCCTACATTGTTTATATTGCAGTGTATTGAAATAATTGTTACAGGCGGGTTTTGATTTTACCCTGCAGAGGGCTGGGTTTACAGTTTCACCAGTTTATCTTACATTGGTGGGAGAAAAGAAAAACCAATTATTATGCTGCTGAAATAAGGTAATAAGGTTCAGGTAGTTGTTGACAATTTCCTTTCTACTAAGGTTAATGGAATGAAAATAAGGTTTTTTATTTTTTACTCCTTAAGACAAAAGTTGATGAGGTTTGAAAAAATAATTTCAAAAACCTTATTCCAAAAAATCCTATAACCTTAGTAGAAATATGAATACCCGCATATATCGGAACCTTATTACCTTATTAAATCATCTGACCAATCAGTGTCGTGAGGAATAAGGTAATAAGGTTCGTTTTTTTCGTTACAATTGCATTTCTACTAAGGTTAATGGAATTAAAATAAGGTTTTTTATTTTTTACTCATTAAGACAAAAGTTGATGAGGTTTG
>RECE01000165.1 GCA_007694165.1 Bacteroidota bacterium | reverse complement strand
TGGATGAATGTAGGGTATGTAAGGTTAAGGCTTCTTGCAATTCAGCAGCAGAGGGTTTCAAAACAATAATAGCGGTTTCCTTGCTGCTTTTCACAGAAAACGAATTTGCTTTCTCACCCTAACTCTCCGGGATAGGTTTCCTGATCCGCAAGAACCAATTGGCCGTAAAACAAGAGTTTAAAAAAATTAAAGCCGTTTGCAGAACCTGTAAATAAAATTCTTAAATTTAATCTTTACAGTATGAATGTTTGTTTTGAAATATATCGTGTTAGAATAAAATAGGGCTTCTCGTAACTACCATGCAGGATATGAAAACAAGAAACGGTAATAAAACACCCGCTGTTATTATGGTGTTTTTGTTTCTTTGTTTCATTTTTGTTCATAAGCATTTGCATAGTAATGAGAAAAGGTCGGGTTCAGAATGGCAGGAGCAAGCCAGATCGGTTTCTGAAGCACGAAAAGATTCTGCCATTTTTTATTTACTGAAAGCAGCCGAAGATTTTGGTCTTGAAAATGACTTTGCCGGGCAGGCCAGCACTTTTAATGAGATCGGAAATACTTACCTGCAAATGCGCAATGATTCAAAAGCCATTGAATATTACATTGCCGCAGCCGAAGCTTACAGGGAGAAAGCGGACAATCACCAGATGTATGGTAGGACACTGATCAATATTGCATTGATCAAATTAAATATTGGAGGTCCAACACAGGCAATGGATTATGCTCAGCAAGGGCTGGTCATAGCAAGAGAGTTTGGAGATGAGCTGGCAATGGTTTTTACTCAAAGGTTGATAGGTCGTATTTATCGCAGCCAGGGACAATATGATGAGGCCATTGCAGAGATCAGGCAAACCATTGATTATTACCGGTCACAGGAAGATTGGTCGAACCTGGGGGAGTCTTTCCAGAATATTGCCAATAATTATTACGATAAACGGGAATATAACCTTGCTGTTATTTATTCCGACAGCTCAATGTTCTATAACCGGAAGGCCGGTAACCGTTATAATCTTGCGTATTCCATGCACAGCATGGCCTTTACTCTGATGCAACTGGATCGGCTTAATGAAGCTAAAGCCTTCAGTGATTCAGCTATTGCCGCAGGAAAAGTTTTATCCAATCCGTATCTGGTTCTGGATGGATACAGAGCCAATGCCGATATTATGCGAATGAAGAGAGATATTGACGGTTATGGCAGTTATATGGCGCTTTACCTTGCCCAACGCGACAGCATTGATAGGTTGCAACAAGTGGCTGTAACCCGCGAACTGGAAGCCAAATATCAGAATCAGGTGAAACAGACCGAAATTGAAGTTTTATTACTCGAACAGCAACTGTTGGCCTCCAACGTCAAACGCCAGAAGAACATGCGCAACGGCATTTCTTTCACCCTGATCGTTGTGGTGGTCTTTTCAGTGGTTCTGGTAAATCGTTTTAAAGTGCTCAATGAAACCCGCAGGCAGCTTGAAGTTGAGAAGCTGCGCAACAGCATTGCCCGCGATCTGCACGACGACCTGGGTTCAACCCTGTCGAGCATAAATATCATCAGTCAAATGGCTGCACAAAATAGTCAGGCTGATGCCGGTAGCCATTTTGCACGGATCGGAAAACACAGCTCGATGATGATGGACAAACTCACTGATATTGTATGGTCAATTAATCCCGACAACGACAATACAGAACAACTCATTGCCAAAATGAGGGAGTTCGCATCAGAGATACTGGAACCCAAATCCATTGAATGGAATTTTTATGTCGATAAGCAGATCTGTAGTCACAGGCCATCACTCGAAAAGAGAAAGGCCATATTTATGGTGTTTAAGGAAGCCATCAATAATGCTGCAAAATACAGTAATGCCAGCAGGGTTGATATTTATCTGGGTATCAATAAGGGGCAGTTTGAAGTGAAGGTTCGCGATAAGGGAAAGGGGTTTGATGAAGAATTGGTGAAAAAAGGGAATGGATTGCGCAATATGCGCGAAAGGGCAAGACTGGCTGGTGGGATGGTTATTATTAAAAGCAGCAGCGGGCAAGGCACAGAAGTATTGTTGCAGGTTCCCATCACATGATCAGGGTATTTCACTTTGATTTTTTCAGGGCTACATTTGTCTTTCATTAAAACACTTAAAAATTTATGTCCATCCGTACGCTTATATATGAAGACAACGAATTGCTTCGTGAAAGCATTGTTGGGATGGTTGGTACAAATGCTGAACTGAAGCTCGTGGGTTCATTCGACAATGCCGTCGTGATAAAGGAGCAAATGGAAGATACCCTGCCCGATCTTATCCTTATGGACATCGAAATGCCAGGCATCACAGGCATAGAGGCGACGAAGATTGCAAGACGTTTCATGCCCGAAGTGGCCATTATCATACTCACAGTATTTGAAGATTCAGAAAATGTGCTTAATGCCATTAAAGCGGGTGCATCAGGCTATTTGCTAAAAAAACATATTTCTGCCAGGCTGTTTGATGCCATAGATGAAGTTATGCGTGGCGGTGCTCCCCTTTCGCCGGCGGTAGCCAGGCTGGTGTTGCAATCCATGCACAAACCCGCAGATGACAACCCCTATAAGCTCACCCAGCGCGAAAAGGAAATCCTGCTGAGTCTCAGCCAGGGTAACAGTTACAAGATGATCGCTGCTGATTTCGGAATCAGTATTGACACTGTAAGAACCCACATCAAAAAGATATACGAAAAACTCCACGTCCATTCGCAAACCGAGGCTGTTTCCAAAGCTATCAATGAAGGATTGGTCTGAAGTTGGATTCCTCTTTTTTTCTAACCTAAATATTTAAACAAATGAAAATCAATGTAAAAATCATTTTCCTTATTTTTGTTTTGAAGGTTGCATCCTTTTCTTTATCAAAGGTTTCTGCACAAGCAGGTTATGATGAACTTGTCCGGGTTGAAGGTGTTACCGAAACCGTTTATGCAAGCAAAGGCCATGAGCAACTGGGTAAGCACCTTGCTACCCTGGTGGAAGAAGCAAACCTTTATTTTTCAGATTTAGTTGGTAAGCCTGCACCCAAAACCACACTGCTGATTCTTTCGCAGGAAGACTGGGGCAAGTTTACCAATCCGCAAATAATATATGGCATGCCGCATTATGGTGGAACCGATGGCACTACCCTTATTGTTGCTGCGGAAGATAATTTTTTCTGGCGCGCTAATATGCCACCATTGGATCAATTATCAGCAGAACAGCAGCAGATGTTCAGAGAAGTTTATACCAACGAAGCAGGCGAATTATCAGTCCAACCCTTCTTTAATTTGCTTGCCCTGCACGAGTTGGGCCACGGCTGGACCGGCTACCATAAGATCAAGCGCCAGCGTTTCTGGCTCGAGGAGGTGTTTGTGAATGTATTTCTGCACACTTTTATTGCAGAAAAGCGCCCCGAACTGCTGCCCGCACTTGAATTACTGCCCATGTTGCAGGCAACCGGTAACCGTGATAGTTTCAAATATACCACCCTTACTCAGTTTGAAGAAGGCTATTGGATCATTGGTCGCGAAGCTCCGGTTAATTATGGCTGGTATCAGTTCCGCTTTCATTATGCCGCGAAGCAGGTGTATGATCATGCCGGGCCTGAGGCTTTGAAAAATATATGGAATTTTTTGGCAGGCCTGACTGATATTCTGGATCAGGAAGCCCTTCTGAACGGATTGCATAACAAGGTGCATCCCGCCATGGCTGATTTATACAGGAAGTGGGATGAATGATCAGGGAATTCCCATCATTAAATCAGGGCAGGAGCTGGAAGTCCTATCTTGACAATCACACCTTTAGGTGACGACTTTCAGGTAAGAGTTGTAAGCCCTGACCGTGCTGAGATATTTTCAGTGGCGGGGTGAATGGAATTCGCCCCGTCACTCATGTTTGGTGGCATTTAGCTTTCCCTTCAGGAGATACCTATAAGTTCATAAAAGTTGTTTGGCGTTATCACGCTGAATGATGAACCTGGATAGGTGGTCAAAAATTCTGCGGGTATTTTGCTTTTTGTTTTGGGATTGTATTTGAATTCAAAACATTTTAATTCTCCCGCACCTTCTTCTAAATAATCTATTTCTTTTTGATCGTATGTGCGCCAGAAATAAGTATTCGCAAAATTTCGGTGGTTCTCATTGTATTTGATACGCTCGCTTATGCAGAAATTCTCCCACAAACTACCTGTATCGGTCCGTATTTCAGGCTCATTGTAATTTCTGATTAGTGCGTTGCGGATACCTAAGTCATAGAAGAAAAACTTCTGACTTTTGTTGATCTCTTTGCGAAGGTTTCGACTAAAAGAACTCAGTCGGAAAATAATGAAATTCTTTTCAAGTAGTTCCAGATATCGCCTGACAGTATGTACATTGGTGCCTGTAAGCTGTGCAAGCTCATTGTACGATGCTTCACTGCCCGTTTGCAAGGCAATGGCCTTTAGTAGTCCAGATATAAGTTCCGGTTTTTTAAGGTTCTCAAACTGTAGAATATCCTTATAAAGGTAATTGTTTGATATATCGGTAAGTTCCTCTATCTTTTCATTGCCCGCTGCAGTAAAAACCTGTGGATATAAGCCAAAACGTAATATATTGGGAAGCATCGCCTGTAAATCTATAAGGCTAAAATGTTCCCTTAGTTCTTCGACAGATAGCGGCAGCAATAAATATTGGCGTAATCGTCCGGTAAGAGGTTCTGATATTTTAGACGAAAGGTCAAAGCTCGATGAACCGGTGGCTATAAACTGAACATGAGGAAAAGTATCCACCAGTACTTTCAATATAAGTCCAATATTATGAATATGCTGAGCCTCATCCAATACAATCAGCCGGTTTTTACCAATAAAATCCTTTAGCAAAACCGAGTTGGTTGTATTTAATGCCTCCTGATACTCCTGAAGCTCACAGTTGATGTATTCGGCGTTTTCGGGATATTTCTTCAATATTTGCCTTACCAGCGTGGTTTTACCCGTGCGCCTGGCTCCGTAAACTATTATTACTTTCCCTTTAAAAAGAGCCGTCTCAATAGTTTGTTGCAGTATTCTTTGAAAAAGCATGTCAGTTTTATTAACCTTTATCTTCACAAATTTAGCAAGAAATATTAACTAAAATTCATAAATTAAATAAAATATGTGAAGTTAACTTCATGAATTTAGCTAAATACATGTAGCTGATTGCGAGTTGTTACGGCTATCCTGTTCTTTCCATTGCATTTCCAATATCCTGGATTGCTTTTTTGTTCCATAATTTATTCCCCCATCACATGATTAGGGTATTTCTTTTCCCATTGATTGAGAGTAATTTTAATCATCCGACAATGAATTTTTGAAAATGGTCAATAACATTTTTTTTATTAACCCTCAAACAGATAAAGATGAACAAACTGAAGACTATCCTTTTGATCGCAGCAATGTTTACCCTCGCAAACATAGCAACTGCCCAGAAACCCCTGCCCATTATCGACATGCACCTGCATGCCATGAATGTGGATGCCAATGGACCAGTACCAAACGGTATAAGTCGGGGCAATCCCGGCTATCCCGACTTTGACCCGGAAAAACCATGGGTGCAAACGGCTATGGAATGGTTGGCAAACCCCACTGGCGAAAATCCTATCCTCAGCCCCATGACCAATGATGAACTGAGAGACCAGACCATTGAAATCCTGAAACGCCGAAATATCTATGGTGTGACCAGCGGAAGTCGGCTCGATGAATATATTGAACCCGGTGGAGATCACATCATCCCATCCTGGAGTCCCTCTACCCAAATCGAAAACTGGCCCCCACCTGCCGAGGTGAGAAAAATCCTTGAAACAGGAAAATACAGGGTTTTCGGCGAAGTAGCATTTGCATACCAGGGAATTTCGCCCAACGATCCGCGCTTTGCACCCTATCTTAAGATACTGGAAGAGCTGGATATTCCCCTGGGTATCCATATCGGCACCGGCCCTCCCGGGGCGTCTTATTTTCCAGGCATCAACAATCACCTGGCTCGTATGCACAGTGCCTTTGAGATTGAAGAAGTGGCCCTAAGGCACCCGCGGCTGCGCATCAACCTGATGCATGCCGGATGGCCTTTGGCCGATCACCTGATTGCAGTACTCTACAATCATCCGCAAGTATATGCCGATGTTGGCATCATTTGTTATTCACTGCCAAGAGAAGCCTTTCACGACTACCTGAGACGTATTGTGCAGGCAGGCTTTCACCGCCGCATCATGTTTGGTTCAGACCAGATGAACTGGCCTGATGCTATTGAAGAGGGCATAGCCGCCATCGAAACCGCTGCCTTCCTCACCGAAGAACAAAAGCGTGACATCCTTTACAACAACGCCGCCCGCTTTCTGCGCCTGAGCCAGGAGGAGATTGACCGGCATCATGGGAGATGATGATTTACGAAAACCCCGACCGGCCTAATTTTAAAGAATACCTGGCAAGGGTAATTGCGCAGGTGGAGTAGTATTAAGAAATCTTTACTAAACACACGAAACCAAGAATGCAAAAACCCCTTCTTATCGCAGCAATTGGCATCCTTTTTATGATTTATGGATGTCGGGAAAGAACATCCACTAATGATTACCCACAGGCCCGGCAGGAGCCTTTCGACACCATTGTTCACGGGATCAAACTCAGCGACCCCTGGTTCTGGATGTCGCGCGAGGTTAATCAGGATGAAGTTATCGCTTTCTCAAAGGCGCAGGATTCGCTGTTTCAGATGCTTATGGGCCGCATTCCCGGAGATTCGCTGCTAATGGCTGACGAGGAAAGTTTGCAAAACGAATTTGCTCCTGACTGGGCCTGGTACAATATGGAGATCCGGGGCAGCAAAATATTTCACTATGGCGGAAATGAACAGGGCGCTGGCTTAATGATGGGCTCATTAAAGGGAGATAACAACAAGATCATTATGCCAATGCGCCATAGCATCAATGGCCGGAACTGGCAGGTTCGAAACATAGCGATTGCCTTCAAAAACCCATGGATTGCGGTAATGTTGATCGAAAGAGGTGATGCCAACCCGCATATCCGGATTTGGGATTACGAAAAGCAGTCCTTTCTGGCCGATAGTCTTGGACGGGTGATGTTCAACAGTGCCCGAGGCAATTCCATGGCCTGGATGCCCGATGACAGTGGTTTGTTGTATTCACGAACTCCCACCGAACAGTTGGGGCATGAGCGTGAGTTCAATGGCAGGATAATGCTGCACCGTATAGGTACAAACCAGGAAAACGATGCGCCAGTATTTGGCAAGGGTGTTATTCCGGCTATCCATATGGAACCCTACGAAACACCATTTATTATGAGCAACCCGGACTCAGACCTGCTTATTGTGTATGTAAACCAGGGGCTGGAGGAACCTTATGCATATTATGTCAATTACCAACAAATAAATGGCGCTGCAACTCCCTGGCATATGGTGCCCGGGAAAATCCGCTGGTTGAGGGCCAATCAAAACTACATTTACCTTATCACGCCCGACAAAAACAACTATGTGCTGAAGCGGTTTAAGGTTGATGATCCCAACAACCTGGAAACCCTAATGGAAAACCATGATCTCCCGCTGGTTGGCGGCGAAATGGCATTTACTGATAACCATGTTTTTGTGCCCGGCAGAAAGGTGGGTGATATGTCCCTTTACCGAGTGAACCTTGATGGAAACAAATTTGAAAAAATTTCCCTTCCTGTAAAAGGCAATGTGAGCGATTTGGTAAGACTCAGTAAAAATGAAGTGTTATTTTCACATTATTCTCCTTTGCATGAAGCGCAGCCCTATCTGGTAAATTCTGCAACGGGTAATATAAAAGCCTGGCCCCGCAAGCTTGAAAAAACCGACGCCAGCCATTTATTGGAAACACAGGTGCTTGAAGTCCCTTCCAGGGATGGTCAACTGATCCCTGTTACAATGGTTTACAGAAAGGGCTTGCAGATGGGTGCTGCCAACCGTATCTGGTTGCAGGTTTACGGAAGCGCGGCGATAGCCAGGGATATCGGCACGGAAACGGTACAGTTTTATCCCTGGTTTGAACGTGAAGGAATTTTTGCCTTTGCCCATGTGCGCGGGGGTGGCGAAAAGGGGGAAGAATGGGTGAGAGGAGGCTCAATTCCCTACACTGAAAACCGTATCAACGACTTTGTGGATGTAAGTAGATTCCTGATTGATAATCAATATACCGCGCCGGAACGATTGGTGATCGATGGGACAAGTGCCGGGACATATACCATAGGCACCGTGGTAAACCGTCACCCTGAACTCTATGCCCTGGCAATTTTCCAGGTGGGTGTTCCCGATGGAATTACCACTTCCACAATAGCCGATTTCCGGCATTCAGGGCGTTCAGAAGGGGTTCCCGTTGATGCTGAAACGGCTCGTCATTTGTATGCCCTAAGCCCACTTTATCACGTTCCAAAAGGCAAAAAACTTCCCGCCATGCTGGTTACCAATGGGGCAACCGATTATGCCATCCCATTCCACCTGGCACCACGCTACGTGGCACGCCTGCAGCAGGCACAGCATGGTGATAAACCCATCCTGTTGCATACCGGCTGGGACGCTGGCCATTCAAAGCTGGGCTTCCCGCAGCAACTCAAATTCGCCTTGTGGCAAACGGGGCATCCTGATTTTCAACCATAATTAACTCCATTTTTTCTTGAACCTAAACAAACAAGCAATTTATGAAGAACACCGTTTGTATTTATCTGTTTTGTGCATCTGCATTGCTTCATATTTCCACTTATGCCCAAAACCCCCTGCTCGAACCTTTCAAAACCGCCCACGGCATAATCCCTTTCGAAAAGGTTGAACTGGAGCATGTTTTACCTGCCTTTAATGTTGCATTGGAAGAAGACAGAAAACAGGTACAAGCCATAATTGACAACCCAGAGCCCGTCACTTTCGATAATACAATAGCCGCTCTTGCCCGGGTGGGACAGAAAAGAGATCTGATAGCAAGCTATACGCGTGCATTGGGGCATGCATACAGCAACCCGGAACTGAATCAGATAGTGGCAGAAGTGAGCCGCCTGCGTAGCGACTATTTTAACGAGATGCTCTTCAATGAAAAACTCTTCGAAAGGGTAAAGAAGGTCTACTTGCAAAAGGAAAATATATCATTGACACGAGAGGAGTTGACATTGATGGAGAATTATTACCATTGGTTTGCCCGCAATGGCAATGAACTTTCAGATATGCAAAAAGGACGTCTGAAAGAGATAAGGAGTCGCCTGACTGAATTGAGTGTCATCTTTGGCCAGAACGTAACCCAGGACAGAGACCGAACTTTTTTTCACCTGACCAGTGAAGAAGACCTGAGCGGATTGCCCGATTGGGTTATTGCTGCAGCATCTGAATATGCACAATCCAAAGGAGTTGAAGGCTGGGCTTTTCCTTTAGGAGGAGCGTTGACATGGTACTTTACCGCCTACAGTGAAAAAAGGGACCTGAGAGAAAAACTACACAGGGAATCAAGAAGAATCGGGAATAATGATAACGAATTCAATAATCTCGAACACGCCAGGGAGATATTGAACCTTCGCCTGGAAATGGCACAAATGCTGGGTTTTGCTTCGTATGCTGAATATGTGCTTGAAGAACAAATGGCAGGAACACCGGCGCAGGTAATCAGTTTTCTTGACGAATACAAAGATAAAGTAAAGCCAATTGCCCAAAAGGAAATTGAAAACATCAAGGATTTTGCTTCAACCCTTGGGTTTGATGATATTATCCGGGAATGGGATTTTGATTATTATGCTGAAAAATTTAACATAAACAAGTTTCAGTTCAATCCTGATGAAGTAAAACCATGGTTGCCCGTAGATCATGTTATTCGCGAAAGTTTTGCTGTGATCAAAGATATGTGGGGGCTCGATTTCAAAGAAAACCACCAACTTCCTAAATACCATCCGGATGTAATTCCCTATGAGATCTTTGATGCAAATGGTGAGATAAAAGCGGTTATGTATCTGGATCTCTATGAGCGTGAAGGAAAAAGTGGTGGGGCCAGGCTCGGGATGCTCAGGTTTCAGCATAAAGAAAACGGGGCAAATGAGATATCTGTAAGCTATAATCTTTGCAACTTCCAGAAACCGGTGGGCGATGAACCTGCCTTGATGACACTGTGGGACCTGGTAATTTTTTTGCATGAAATGGGGCATGGATTGCATTTGGTGTTGTCGGATGTCACATACAGGAGCGTATCAGGATACAATCTTAGATACAGTGATTTTGTTGAACTACCTTCCATGTTATTGGAAAAATGGGCTTACCAACCTGAATTTTTAAGCAGGGTAGGCAAACACTACCAAACAGGTGAACCTCTTTCTCAGGAAATGATTGAGAAAGTCATCCTTAATCATAAAGAAGGCAGGGCCCTTATGGTAATGCAATTTATGATACCTTTTGCGGCAATGGATATAGCCCTGCACGATATACGGGAGCCCTTTAAGGGAGATATGTGCGAATGGGAATCAGGCTTTATTCATGACTATTCCTTCTTGCCTGTGGTAGAAGGTCTTTGTGTCATTCCTTCTTTTACGCACATCTTTGCCGGTGGCTATGCATCAGGTTTTTATACTTACGACTGGTCAGACATGATGGCATGGGATATTTTCAATGAGTTCAAAAAGAATGGCATTTTCGACCCCGCAATGGCCAAAAGGTTTGAAGAAGAGATTTTGTCGAAAGGGGGTACGGTGCATCCGCGGGAGCTGTTTATCAACTTCATGGGCAGGGAGCCAGGTATGGATGCATTTTTGAAGAGTTTTGATGAGTGAAAATCAGAGCACAAATCAACAATGAATTATTCGTAACTTTATAAAAACAAGCTCAATAAACTTAACCTTAATTTAAACTCATGAAGAAAAAAATTCTATTGGTTTTCGCAGTCCTGATCCTACTCGGTGCATCATGGCTCATCAACCTGATCTGGTTCAAACCCCTCAACATCCGGCATTTTTATGATCGGATTATGGTGGAAATGATGCTCGACAATCCGGAACTTATTACCATGTATCGTATACCGGTATTGTACAACATGACACGCAGCAAGCTGACTGATGCGTCTGACGATGCACTCAGGAAATGGTTTGATCGCAACCGCAAAACTCATCAGATGCTGCTTCGCTATGACTATGAAAAGCAATCGACAAAAAATCAGCTAAATACACGCATTCTGGATGCATTTATCCGGGGTGTTCTGGATGGCGAACCGTTTTTCTATCATGGATATACCATCGATCAGATCGATGGGGTGCATGTTGCATTGCCCAATCTGATGCAGACCATGCACCGGATGGAAAACAGACGCGATGCAGAGGCTTACATCTCCCGCCTCAAACTGTTTGGTAATAAGTTCGACCAGGTGATAGAAGGCCTGCAGACCAGGGCGGATAAAGGCATCATATTACCCGACTTTATCATAAGGCAGATCATTGCCGACATTCATGACTTTATGGGCGAAGACCCCAGTCAGGCTGGTACAAACGGCACATCCCTCGAAACCGCGCAATCTAATCCCCTATACACAGGTTTTGTTGAAAGCCTTGATGCCATTCCAAGTCTGTCTCCAGAACGAAAAGAAACCTACAAAGAGCAGGTGGTAGATGCCATTACCGATCATGTACTACCGGCTTACGTTAGACTGAGTAGATTTCTGGAGGGCTTGCTTGACAAGGCAGGACCGGAGGCTGGTGTCTGGAAGCACCCTGATGGGGATGCTTATTATGCTTATATGGTCAGGATGCAAACCACCACCGATCTGACACCTGAACAGATATATCAGCTTGGGCTGCAAGAGGTAGAGCGTATACAGGCAGAGATCAGGCAGATTCTGGTGGCTGAAGGGTATTCATTTGAAGGTGTTACATTTGGTGATGTGCTCAGGGCTATGGCAGCAGAGGAAAGATATCGGTTTCCCGACTCAGATGAGGGACGAAATCAAATATTGGAAGGCTATAGGGCAATCGTAAAGGAGGTTACAGAGCGGCTCGACGATTATTTCGATTTAATGCCCAGAGCCGGGGTTGAGGTACAGCCTGTTCCTTCATTCAGGGAGGCTTCATCACCGTTTGCGTATTATTTTCCACCAGCCCTGGATGGCTCAAAGGGAGGGGTTTTCTTTGCGAATCTGCGTGACGTATCTGAGCACCCTGCTTTCTTTATGAAAACCCTTTCATACCATGAGGCAAATCCCGGCCATCATTTTCAGATTGCGATTCAGATGGAGTTGAGTGGTATGCCAATATTCAGGAAACTGATTCCATTTGGCACTTACATGGAGGGTTGGGCCATGTACGCCGAGCGGCTGGCCTGGGAAATGGGCATGTATGAAAATGACCCGTTTGGCAATGTGGGCAGGTTGCAGGCAGAGTTGTTCCGGGGCGTCAGGCTGGTGGTCGATACCGGTATCCATTATAAGCGTTGGACACGCGATGAGGCAATTGCCTATCTGTATGAGCATTCCGGGCTTAGAATGACCCAGGTTGTAACTGAGATTGACAGGTATGTCATCTGGCCCGGACAGGCTGTCACCTATACAGTAGGCCTGTTAAAGATGCTGGAACTGCGCGAAAAGGCAAAAGATGAATTGGGTGACCGGTTTGACATAAAACAGTTCCATAATGTAATCCTTGAGAATGGGGCACTGCCTCTGAATATCCTTGAAAACAAAGTAGATGATTTTATTGCTGCTAACAACTAACCTTAGTGATGCAGAAATCCTGAAAGGCGGAAGATAACAGCTACCTAATGCACACCTCAGAAGCGACGGGGCCACTCCTAAGTGACCCCGCCGCTATGAACCAACAATTGTTGCCAATGGTCTTTCCTTGCTATCACATCATTAGGGTATTGATTCATGTTTGCAATAATTCTAATTTTAAAAGCGGAAGATTCCCATATTAACAATTGATATTCTAGCAAAACCAATTAAAAGCAAAACTATGTCATCTAATCAGCAAGTAGTCTGGATCACCGGCGCATCGTCGGGGATTGGTAAAGAAATGGCGCTTCAATATGCTGCCAAAGGATATTCTGTGGCCGTTAGTGCCCGCAGAACGGATCTTCTGGATGCGCTCGTAACGAATATAAAAAGTCAGGGAGGCAATGCCTTTGCAGTAGAATGTGATGTTACAAAGGAGAAATCCATTGAAAATGCTGTAAAAACCGTAGCAAACCACTATGGGAAAATCGATATAGCCATAGCCAACGCGGGCTGTGTTGTTGTGGGCTTCATGGAAAACCTGTCACAGAAAGAGTGGGAAAGGCAATTTAATATCAATGTGGTGGGGTTGGCCATGACAGCCAAACATGCTGTGCCTGAGCTGAAGAAAACAAAGGGAAGGCTGGTTCTTATCGGCAGTGTTTCAAGCTTTCTCTCCAATCCCTATGTGGCGGCTTACGGGGCAAGCAAAGCGGCAGTACATAACATTGGCGAATCATACCAGATAGAACTTTTGGGAACTGGCGTTACTTGCACAACCCTTCATCCGGGTTTTGTGGATAGCAACATAACGCGTGTTGATAACCAGGGAGTTTTTAATCCCGAAACCAAAGACCCTCGTCCGGCAAACCTGATGTGGCCCACCGATAAAGCGGTAAAGGATATGATCCGCGCCATCGACAGGCGAAAAAAGGTAAAAACAATCACACGCCATGGCAAAGTGTTTGTTTTCCTGGGACGGTTTTTCCCCGGTATTGCCCGTGCAATGTCGGCAAAACAGATCAAGGAGATACTTAAATCGCAATAAAGCACTTCCCAGAATGATAGACATCCGGTTCAGTAATTTTATTCCCCACCCGGCCCTGGGTCATCTGATCCGGGCCTTTGTGGTTGTTGAAGCAGACCTGGGGCCTGTGCCGGAAAAAATGGAAGGGTTTTACATGCCTTCTCCCCATCAGAATATGTTTATCCACATTAATTCCAGACTTAAGGTAAAAAAATCAACCGAGCAGGAATTCTCCACGCGGTCAAATTGTATCGTGGTAGGTACTCAGTTTACACCTGTAAAGCTTATGGCAGATGAGAGCCATAAAGCTGTTATTGTGGTTTTTCAACCGGGCGGGCTTAACAGGCTGTTGGGCATCCCGCTGGTGGAATTGCACGACGACGGCTTTGATGCCCGTGACGTTATAGGAAATGAAATAGATGAGCTGATCGATAAATGTCATGAAGCCAATGGTGCCGGTGAAATCTTTAAAATAGTGCAGGAATACTTTCTGAAAAAGCTTTCGCGGGTTGATGAAGAATTGCCCATAGATAAAGCTTTGCGGCATCTCTTCCAAAATTACAATGAGAAAATTGATGCGATCGCAAGTCTGGCATGTATGAGTCAAAGGCAGTTTGAACGGAAGTGCAAAGAAAGGCTTGGTATGTCGGCAAAACTATATGCCCGCATTGCCAGGTTTAATAAGGCGTATAATCTTTTTGCCCACAACAACTCAGTGCAATGGACAGACATTGCCTACCAGGCTGGCTACTACGACCAGATGCACTTTATCAGGGATTTTAAAATGTTTGCACATGCAACCCCTACCATTATTGGCCATGATGTAAAAAAAGAAAAGATAAAGTTTCAGCTCGACTGGGGAAGGATCTAGATTGTCGATTTTATACTATCAAAAAGGTTTTATGGTGAATAATTTTGAGTTAAGATTATGTTTAACTCAAATTTTATTAAAATGAAAACCGTAAAATCTTACACATTCCAAATCATCGCAGTTTTTGTAATTTCCTTGCCGCTGATAGTATTATCGTGCAAAAAGGATGAGGAAATCGTTCTTTCAAAAGTAGAACTGGCTGCTGCTGAGTATGCCCGGCTAAAAGCAAATGGAAACTACATTGAGTTTTCCGTTCCTGATCAAAACCCGGGACCTCCGTTTTATGCCAGAATAGCTGATATGGGCGCGGAGCGCTTATTTATGGAGTCAGGCAATACAGTGATCATCCCCATGATGCGACAGGTAGAATGCATTGATCCCGATTTCAACCTGTTGACTATGTTTCATGTTCCTGATGCTTTTTTCTGCCCTTTGGTGTTGATCGGCAAGGGGCTTACAGAGCCCAATTCGCCGCCAGACGTTTTCCCCGTGATTGCATATCTGGAAAGCAATAACATGCCCGTATGGTTTTTGGACAAACAACCGCTTCTCAATGCTATGCAGGATGGCGTACTCACCCTCAGTGAACTGGAGACCCTTAACCCGAAAAAGGGCGTGGCGTCCTGGTACATCGAGTACAACAAACCAAGAACTGTTGAAGACCATCTGCTGGTAATAGAATCTGAAGGGATAATTCCTGCTACTGGTCAGCGCTTTGAATACACAGTAAATTCTATAGATAAATCAACACAGGAGGTTGAACTAAGGATATGGTAAGGGTTATTCTCTTTCATGTCGTTATGGCGGTGCGGCCCAGAGCTGCCCCGCCATTTTCTATGCACACATGAAATCCTTGCTACTTAATCTCATCCGAAACCGCCACAAACCGCGCGTTCAGATCAGGCGTTTCCTTATCCTTATCCAGCGGAAACATAGGGCGGTTGATGCGCTTGTACTCCAGGCGGTGCAGGTCTTGGTCTACGCCGCCGGGGGTAAGAGCCATAATCCAGCCGCCGCGCATATCGTAGAGTTCGGGCACAAGGTATCCGATCTTTACCACCAGGATGTCGGTTTCGCGGGGATTCAGTCCCAGGTTTACGAAATCACTTTCAAAATGATAGGGTTTGCGTTTTTTGGTTACGATCACCTTAATACTTCCTGTTTGCACCACTACTTCGGTTTCGGCACGACGGTCGTCATGTACAATAGATAAAATTTCGCCGGTTATCTTTACCGGCGGGGCATAGCGATCATCTACCCGGGCACCTGCGAAGGCACTAATGGTGCTGCCTACTCCCAGCTTTACAGCTTCGGCTACAAATCCTTCATCCGGCAGGGATGCATAGATCAATGTTGGGCCATTCTCTGATTTGAATTCATCGCGGGCCAGCAACTGGTGCAGGGTCCAGGTTACATCACCGGCACCACCGGCAGTGGGGTTATCGCCCATATCACTTATGATAAAAGGGCGGTCTGTGGCTGCCAAGGCCTGCTCTAAACATTCGTCGAGGTAGGCAGTGGGCGCTACAAATTCAAAATCGTGCCGCACATCCCAGAAGCGCTGTGCCAGTTTCTCTGCCGCTTTTCCCACATTCTCCTTATGGTCGCCATACACCATTACCACTCCATGGTTGCGGGGTTCATCGGCCCAGGGGTAAGACATCCAGATGGATGCATCGGTAACCCCTTCCCATTCCACAATGGGTTCTATCATGGCATACAGACTTTTTCCCGGCTCCACGCGGGTGCTGGTCTTTTCACCCGGCAACAGGATGGGAACAGGAACCCAGGCTTTGTAAGGTGGTTTGCCTTTTCCGCTTTCAATGCGGTCCAGAAGATTTTCAACAGCCCTTTGCTTTGATATAAGGGCATCTTCATGGGGGGCCATGCGGAAACAGGTAATAAGGTCGGTATTCTTTGCTAGCCGCCAGCTTACGCTGCCGTGCAGGTCCATGCAGGTGGATATCATTACATCGGTGCCCACAAGTTCACGTATGCGTACGATGAAATCTCCCTCCGGGTCATCAAGGCCAACAACACTCATAGCTCCGTGGATGTCGAGAAAAATCCCGTCTAGGGGCAAAACCTTTTCAAGTTTTTCCAGGGTTTGCTGCACCAGCGATTCATAGGCTTCGCGGGTAACAATACCGCCCGGCATAGCGTGCCCGCGCATGGTGGGCAGCCATATTGCCTGCCGGCGCAAAGCAGAATCTGCATCCAGAAATGGATAGTAGGTAAAAACATCATCGCCATAACGGGCCATAAATGCATCTTCGTGGGTAACAGCCGGTGAAAAAGTGCTGGACTCAATGGCAATACCCGCAATGGCAATGCGGAGTAATTGGCTTTCGGTATCTTTTTTTTGTTGAGAAGAGCATGCAGTGCTTAGCGCAAAAAGCAAAGGAATAATAGCGAAGTGTAAAAATTTTGATTGCATAGGGACTTGTGATTTGATTAAAAGAAAGACTTAACGGCAATCCCGAATCAGCTTCATCTTTGTTAAGCCATGAATTTTTTCGATTTGATTGTGATGATTCCGGAAAATTAAGATTTTAAACCTGTGATTTCTTTTTCAAAAATATAATAATATCGCAACAAAAAAGAAATGAAGCTTATTTAAATGATGTTTTGGACGAAATTGCAAATTCCTCCAAGCGCAGGGTTAGTAAGATTCTATCAGAAAGCGGAATTACAAATTCCGCTTAGCCCAGAAAACGCGACGGGGTCACATTTAG